>JAPJRE010000049.1 GCA_030824725.1 Sphingomonas sp. | reverse complement strand
GGCCCTTGTTGGTCGCGAACCACATGCGTCCGCTCGCATCCTCGGCGATGTCGTTGCCGAGCATGACGTTGAGGTTGGAGCGCGCGCTGAAATCCTCGTAATAGCCGAAACGCTCGATCGGAATCGGCGATCCCGGCCTCGCAAATGCAGCATCGAGCGCCGCGCGCGTGATCCGGACGATACCGTTGCCGCCGATCAGCCAGACATGGCGGTCGGTGGTCGGATAGATGCCCATCAGGCTGGTGAGGAAGGGATAGTCCCGCGCGGACAGCTGGGCGAGACGGCGCCCGTCCCAGCGGGCCAGACCGGCCTCGGCCCCCAGCAGCACGGCCGCGCCATCGGTCCGCATCGTCGTGACGCCACCGATCGTCTGCGCCTCGCGCGGCCAGAGCGGGGTCTCGCGGCCCCCGCGGTTCAGCCGAAAGCCCTTGTTGGCGCGGCCGATGATCAGGCCGCCGCCGAAGGGCAGCAATTTGCTCACCGTCCCGGTCGCCAGCCCGCCGTCTCCCGGCCCCGGGACGAGGCGGGTGCCGGCCAGCCGGTAGACCTTGTCCATGCCGGTCCAGAAGTCCCCGTGACCATCGAGAGTGCAGGCGATCGACAGCGGCTCGCCGACGTCGATCGCCTGGCGCGGGCGGCCCTGCTGCAGGGGCAGCAGGAAATTGCCGGCGAGGCTGAAGGCGAGCAGCCGGCGATCGTCGCCGCACAGCACCCCGATCGATTTCTTGGCGAAGATCAACTCGGGCGCAGGCGCACCCGCGTCCAGGCGGTAGATGCCGGCCAGCCCCGCGATGAACAGTGCGCGGCGGTCGGCGCTCGCTACGAACCCGGTCACCAGCGCGTCGCTGGACGCGATGCGCAGGACGTTGCTGGCGGAGAAGCGGTCGAGGCCCGATTCCGTGCCGACCCAGATATTCCCCTCGCGATCCTCCGCGACCGCGACGCTGAGCGAGGAGGTGAGCCCTTGCGCGGCGGTGAGTCGCTCGGGCTGGCGATTCCCCGGCGCGAACCGCGTGAGGCCGCCGTCCTGGCCGGTCACCCACAGCGCGCCACCGCGATCGAACCGCAGGCCGCGGCGAACATAGGGCGTATTCGCGCTCGTCAGCGGCGTGACGACACCCTTTCCGTCGACGCGCCGCAACCCGGCATCGTCGCCGATCCAGATCACGCCATGCGGGTCCTCGGCGAACGCCGCAGTGGTGGCCGCCTTTACCGGCAAGCGCTCGAACCCTGCCTGGCCAGGACGCATCACCCACAGCGCTGGCGGAGCCGAGATGTAGACGCTGCCGTCGGATGCAGCGAGGAGGGGTCCCATCTGCCCGCCGGGATAGCCCTGCGCAGCGCCGATCCTGGTCCAGGCGCCGTCCTTCAAGCGGGCGAGCAACAGCTTGCCACGGCTGTCGGCGCTCACCCAGATCGAGCCGTCGCGCGCCTGCACGATCGTATCGACGCCGCCATCGGGCTTCCACGGGTTGGCGTCGCGCAGCTTGCCGCCGCGCAGGACCGCGATGCCGCCATAGTCATAGCCGACCCAGAGATCGCCGTTGCGCGCCGCCAGCAGCGCGGTCACCTGCAACGATCGACGGCGATTGTCGGGCTCGTGCTCGATGCGTTCGAAGCGGATGCCGTCGAACCGGTACAGGCCGGTGGCGGTGCCGAGCCACAGGAAGCCGTCCTGCCCCTGCACGATCGCCCGTATATTGGCGGGCGCACCGTCGCGGAGGGTCCACCGGCTGTGGCGGAATTCCGACAGGGGCCGATCCGCACCTGCCGCGGACGCAGGGCAGGGCGCTAGCGGCGCCGCCGCCAGGGCGGCAAGCAGGAGCAGGCCGGCGCGCAGGCGCGGCACGGCGTTTCCTATCTCCCGTCGCTTGCCCGCCGTCCGCATCCGCTTTCGTTAGCCGAAGCGGCGGCCCGTTGCACTAGGCCCGGTGCGCGCCTCGGACAAGGTCGGCTGCGGCGGGCGCGCCAATCAAGCTGGAACAGCGGCCCGAAGGGCCTGCAGGGCCAGATCTGCGGCAGACCCGCCTCAATCGTTCAGCCAATCCGCCGTGATCTCGCCCCTATGCCCTTCCGGTGCAAGCGCGGCGCGGAGGGCTTCCAGCAGCGGCGGCAGTGCCTGCGTGAAGGCATAGGGCGGATTGACGACGAAAACGCCCGCGCCGTTATAGATGCCGGGCTGATCGGCATCATACAGCCAATGCTCCACCGACAGGAACTTCGGGATGCCGAGCGCACGCAGCTTTCTCTTCCATTGCTGATGCGTCGCGCGGTCTTTCAGCGGATACCAGATGACGGTCACGCCGTGCGCCCATTTGCGGTGTGCCGCGGCGAGGGTGGCGGTGATGCGGGCGCGTTCGTCGGTCTGCTCGTACGGCGGATCGACCACCACCACGCCGCGCGGTGTCCGGGTCGGCAGCAGCGCCAGCCAAAGCTCATAGGCATCGCGCTCGTGCACGGCCGCGGGCGTGCCGCGCATCGCGCCGCGCAGGGCCTGCGCGTCCTCGGGGTGCTTTTCATTGAGGATCAGCAGGTCCTGCGGGCGCAGGAGCTGCGCCAGGAACTGCGGCGAGCCGGGGTAGAGGTGTGGCTCTGCCCCGACATTCACCGCCGCTACGGCAGCGCGATAGTCGTCCAGCAGGGGGTTCGCATCGGCAAAGGCCCGCAGCACGCCCTGGGCGGCTTCGCCGGTCCGCTGGGCCTGTTCGCCGCCAAGGTCGTAGAGTCCGCAGCCGGCATGGGTGTCGATCAGGGTCAGTGCGCCCGGCTTCTGCTGCAAGGCGCGGACCAGCGCGATCAGCAGGCTGTGCTTCACGACATCGGCGCTGTTGCCAGCATGGAAGGAATGGCGATAATTCATTGAAATCCAAAACTCTGCCGAGGTGTCTTTGCACGCGTTGATGGGCGAGGAAGCCGATCATGCGACGATGGCAGCAACCGATCCGGCGCGCCTGGTGCCGAGCCGATGGCCTTCCCGCTCCTCTGCGCGAGCCTCAAATCAGCTTTCGCAGTCCGCTGCAACCGGCAGGAGAGTCCGGCATGATGGCCATCCCGCCGGCCGACGTCATCACTCCCGGGCACCGCCGGCTCGCGCGCCCGGAACAGAGACCTCCTCGAACCGGCCCGGCGCGATCCCCGCGACGGCCCAGTCGCCGATCGACCAGCGCACCAGCCGCAGGGTGGGCAAGCCGACCGCCGCCGTCATCCGGCGCACTTGCCGGTTGCGCCCTTCGCGGATGGTGATTTTCAGCCAGCTGTCCGGGATGAATTTGCGCTGGCGGATCGGCGGATCGCGCTGCCAAAGCTCCGGCGCGCCGATGCGCGCGACATCGGCAGGCAGGGTCATGCCATCGTTGAGCCGCACACCCTGCCGCAGGCGCTGCAATTCCGCCTCCTGCGGATCACCTTCGACCTGCACGAGGTAGGTCTTGGGCATCTTGAAACGGGGATCGGCAATGCGCGCCTGGAGCCGCCCATCATCGCACAACAGAAGCAGCCCCTCGCTGTCCCGATCGAGCCGCCCGGCAGGATAGACGCCCTTCACCGCAATGAAGTCCGACAGGGTGGCCCGCACCGTCGGCGATCCGCGATCCGTGAATTGCGATAGGACGCCGAAGGGTTTGTTGAACAGGAGCAGCCGGGCCATCCAGCGCTGATAGCGTTCCACTGCGGCGCTGTCTTCCGGGACCTGCCACCGCCGGATGGGGGCGCTCCCCGGGCCTGCCCGCAAGCGATCGGCTCGACCTTGGTCCGACGAGCGCTGACGAGAGCCGATGGTCGCGCGGCGGGTAGGGAGCATGGCGATGCCGCGCATGCCGACGCTCCGGACACCGCAAGGGGGGAGATCGGGACGCCCGAAAGGTCCGCAATGGGTTTTCGGCGGCATAGGCCCTGGCGATCCTCCACAGAGCGGAGAACTCGCGCTTCTACTCCTTTCCTTCCCCTCGCTCGATGCGATCCGCGCGATCGCCGTCCTTTTGCGCGCCCCTCGCATTGCCACGGCTGGCACGGATTTCGCTGCGGATGCGGTACGCGCGGGCGGAGCGATCGTAGCGGAGTGCCCGATCGATATCCTCTTCCGCGCGCGCGAGGTCGCCGCGCGTACGATGGGCGAGCGCACGGTTGAGATAGGCGGCGACGTACGCCGGACGGAGGGCGAGGGCGCGATCGAAGGCCGCGATCGCGGGGATCGTGTCGCCTTTCTCAAGCGCCGCAAGTCCGTCGCGCAACGCGACCTCCGCCGGGTCCTGTCCGTCCGGGACGCAGCGTTGGTCCGCCGGACAGGCCGCGCGCGCCCTGTTGCCACGGTCTGAGACCCGCGCGCCGGTGACCGTGATCTCGCCCGCGGTACTCGGCGGGGCGGAAGCCATCGCACCCTGAGGTGCCCCGGCGGGTGCCGGCGGCGGTGGAGGCGGTGGTGGTGGAGGCGGCACAGCTTCGGCCCCGGGCGCGGGGGCGGCTGGCGGCGAAGACGCCGCAGGTCGCGTTTTTGCGGGTAGGGGGGTACGACCCGGAGCAGCCGAGGACAGCGCCACCGGCATCGAGGCGGAGCGGCCGCTCGCCGGGTCCGGTCGTTTCGCCTCGGCGGGAACGACGCGTGTCGGCTGAGTAGGCGTCGCGGGCTGATCGTGTGCGGCCCCGCCCGGCAGATCATGCCGCTCCAGCGCCATCGGGATGCTTATCACCGCGACGAGTACAATCGAGGCAAATGCGCCGATCAGGCCGGGTCGCAACCGCCATGGGTTTCGCTGCCGCGGCGCGGCCTGCGGCGCAGCCGATGTCTCCACCCCGTCCTGGCGCGCCATCGCCGCCGTGATCGCGGCGCGCCGCGCGGCCGGACGGGGCGGCGGCGGATCGGGCAGATGGCGCTTGAGATCGTCGTCCATCGCGTGTTCAGCTAGCCGGATACGGGGAGGAGGGGCATGCCATCCTCCCCGCTATAGCGGCATCGACGCACCCACCGGAAGCGACAATGCCGTGCGCCATGCCGTCAGCGCACCAGTGGCGGCATGGCCTGTGCGCGCTCCGCCTTGCTGACGAGGCCCAGAAACTCGGCACGATAGCCGAACGGATCGCGCCCTTGCGCCGCCGCGGCAATGCGGGCGACGTCGCCATAGCCAAAGCGCCCCGCATATGTCCCGCCGCGCAGCAATTCGGCAAAGCCCGCCACCGCGGTGGCAAAGCGCGCGTCCTGCGGCGCATCCTCGAACCGGAGCGCGATGCTGCGCGCCGAAATCGGCTGCGCGATCAGCCGGCTCGTGGACGCCTTGGGCAGCTTGTAGCGGATCTTGACGTAGCCCAGCTCCGCCGGGTTTGCCGCCCGCGACCGCGCTTCAGCAGGCTTGCCATAGCGCAGCGGATCGGCCGTTTGCGGGCCGCCGACGGGAACCACCTCGTACAGCGCGGTCACCGTTCGACCCGCGCCGACGTCTCCGGCATCGACCGCGTCGTTGTTGAAGTCCTCGCGCGCCAGCATCCGAGTCTCGTAGCCGATGAGGCGATATTCGGCGACTGCGGCAGGGTTGAACTCGACCTGCACTTTCACGTCGTTAGCGATCGGGAACAGCGACGAGCGTGCCTCCGTGACGAGCGTCTTGCGCGCCTCGTTCAGCGTGTCGATATAGGCGGCGACGCCATTGCCGTTCTGCGCCAGCGCCTGCATCAGCGCGTCGTTGTAGTTGCCCATGCCGAAGCCGAGCACCGACAGGTAGACACCCTTGGTCCGCTGTCGCTCAACATAGCCCTTCAGTTCGTCCCGGCTGGTGATGCCGACGTTGAAGTCGCCGTCGGTCGCCAGGATCACGCGGTTGACGCCCTTGGGATCAAAGTCGCGTTCGGCGAGCGCATAGGCCTGGCGGATGCCCTCCGCGCCTGCCGTGCTGCCGCCGGCCTCCAGCTGGTCGAGCGCGCCGAGGATGCGGGTCCGATCGCTGGCCGGAGTCGGTTCGAGCACGGTGCCCGCGCGCCCGGCATAGGCGACGATCGCGACCCGGTCGTCCTCGCCAAGGGTGTCGAGCAGCAGCCCCAGCGACTGCTTCACCAAGGGCAGCTTGTTGGGCATCTGCATCGAGCCCGACGTGTCGATCAGGAATACGAGGTTGGCGCGCGGCCGGTTGGCCCGGGTGAGCTCGTAGCCGCGCACGCCGATGCGGACGATCAGCCTCCCTGGCGCCCATGGGCTGGGGAAGACGGCGAGATTGGTGCTGAAGGGCTCCGCCGTACTGCGGGCAGGCGCATAGTCATACGGGAAGTAATTGACCATCTCCTCCGTCCGCACCGAATCCTGCGGCGGCAGCACGCCGCGGTCGAGCGAGGCGCGCATGAAGGCATAGGACGCAGTGTCGACGTCGAGCGAGAAGGTGGAGACGGGCGCATCGGCGACACGCTCGAACGCGTTCTGTTGCACGGCGGTGAAGCGATCGCGGCCCATTGCGGCAATTGGCGGCAGTTGGGCGACGACCGGCGAGCGGTTCCGCGACAGTGCCATCGCGACTGGTGCCGGCGGGGGCGGCGGCGGCGGCGCCGACATCTCGGACGGTGCGACAATTCGCCCGCCCGTCACGGTGATATCCGTCGATGCCGGCGGGGCGTGGTGTGCTTGGGCGACCGGGCGCCGCGTCGTATCGGCGCAGGAAGCGACCAGCAAGGCGGGGAGGCAGATCGCGGTGAGGGCAAAGGGGGCAGGGGCGAAGCGGGTGCGGGTCATGGCAATCTCCTCCAAGGACGGGCGGAACATCGACCGCCAGTTCCTTGGACGCCGCATCCCGTGCGATCCTTGGGAGCCACTGCGCTTTTTTTCAGCCCAGGCCCGACAGGCGCCGGCGTGCCTCATGAATCCGCCACGAAACCGTCGCTTCGGCGACGCCCAGGATCGCCGCCGCCTCGGCGTGGGTGAGTTCCTGTCCCGCAACCAGCACCACCGCGTCGCGATAGGCGGCGGGGAGTTTCATCACGGCGCTACGCACCCACATCGCATCATGCAGGTCCGCTTGTTGTGCGCGACGCCCGATCCCGGCGAGAACCGCAAGCCGCTCGGTCATCCCGCGAAGGGCGCGTCCGCGCCGTCGCGCGTCGCGGCAGGCGTTGAAGGTTATCCCGATCAGCCAGGTCGAAAACCGTGATTCGCCACGAAAGCTGCCGATCCGTCGCACCAGCGCACAGCAGACATCCTGCGCAATGTCCTCTGCGTCGCTGCGCGATCCGGTGAGTTGCCAGGCGAGCGCGTGGATCCGGTCATAGTGCCGTTCGAGCAGCGTCCCGAGCGCCGCCCGATCTCCCGCGACCGCCGCCACGACCAGATCGGCATCCGGATCCTCCCCCCGCGCAACCAAGCTTCAGATCCCGCGCAGAACATGTATGGGACTGCCGAACAAGCTCGCACGCACCCGTAAAGATCGTCCCCACGCCATGGCCCGCTGTGCCCGATCCTCGCGCGCGATGCCATGGGCCGCGTGGTGGTCCGCGCCCAATTCCGTCGGGAAGAGAAGGACGCAGGCTTGGTCCGCGGACGGCAGGCTCGTATGGCCTGTGCCGGGTCATGTGCGACGAGCGCCGATGTTTCGATCGTCCGGACTACCGCAGGCGAGGAGCGTCACCTCATTTTCCCGCACCAAACCACGCGCCATCCTGAAGGTCGATAATATTCGTTATGTAAAATCACACCATTATACGGTTGGTCGCCCCGACATCTCAGCCAAATTCAATGACGTCCTCGACCTGCGCATTGGCGCGGCGCTGGAACGCCTCTGAGCGTTTGCGGAAGGCAGCGGCGACGACGGGATTGCCACAAGCGGCGGCGCGGGCGCGCTCTTCCTGGGCTCGGCGTTCGAAGAAGGCGCGGGAGGTGGGCATGGCACGTCTCCAGGACGGCGGGAAGATTCCCTGTGTGGGGAACGAGCTGCTTCAACCGCTTGTCCGGCGCTTCGTTCCACTTCCCTTCGCGCCCGCCCGCGGGCGCGCACAGTACAGCCGCTCAGGCGAGCGTCAGATAGAGCTCGGCCTCGATCTGCCAGTCGTCGCCTTGCCGGCGCCACTTGGCCGTGTAGCTGCCGCTCGCCTGTGCTGTGCCATCGGCGGCCGATGTGCCCTGCCAGCGGCCATGCTCGAAGGCGATCGGCGCCACCTCCGAAAGGATCACCGTCTCCGGGATGCGGTTGTAGACGATCCGCGCCGCCGCGGCGAACTCACACTTCCACGCCTGCAATTGCGCCTTTCGCCCATGGATCACCGCGCTGTCGGTACCTGCGACCAGCACCACGTCCGGCGCGAGCAGCGGGCCGATCGCAGCCAGATCGGCGGCGGCGAGCGCACGGTTGAACGCGGCGCGCGCCATGCGGATGGCGAGTTCGGGGGAAGCCTGCATGGCCTCCGCTCTACCGCAGGGCGAGCCCGAGGCAAGCGCCGCATCACAACGAACCGCCGGATTTCGGCGATGGATTGCCACCGCGCCCGCGGCGTGTAGAGTGCCGGCACCTCATGGCTAACAGCCTGATATGGAGACGTTCCTTGGCGCTGAAGCACGTTCTACTGGCCTCTACCCTGTCCCTTGCGGCGCTTGCCGCCCCCGCGCTCAGCCGCAATCCGCAGCAAAGCACCCCTGCCGCGCCCAGCGCCGAGGCAACCCGCTATGGCAGCTGGGGCTTCGACATTGCCGGCATGGATCGTAGCGTGAAGCCGGGCGATGACTGGTATCGCTTCGTCAACGGCGCCTGGACCGATCGCACGAAGATCCCCGAGGATCGCTCGTCCTTCGGCGCCTTCGCGGTGCTGCGCGACCTCTCCGAGATTCGGCTGCGCGGGCTGATCGAAGGCTATAGCGCTACCGACACGGCCAATCCGGATCGCCGCAAGGCCGCACTGCTCTATGGCGGCTATATGGACGAGCCGGCGATCGAGAAGCTCGATGCCAAGCCGCTGCTCGACCGGCTGCAGCCGGTCAAGGCCGCCAAGACCCGGGCCGCGCTCGCCCAGCAGATGGGCGCATCGGTCGGCGGGTTCGGCGCCAGCTTCTTCGGCATCGGGG
Organism: Sphingomonas sp.; assembly: GCA_030824725.1. Taxonomy (GTDB): domain Bacteria; phylum Pseudomonadota; class Alphaproteobacteria; order Sphingomonadales; family Sphingomonadaceae; genus Sphingomonas. Next base: position 6,696 of record JAPJRE010000049.1, on the reverse strand, counting down.
TCAGCGACGATGCCAAGCAGCCGGACACCTATGCCCTGTATCTGCGCCAGTCGGGCCTCGGGCTCGGCGACCGCGACCTCTATCTCGATCCCAAGTTCGCGCCGCAGGTGGCGCGCTATCGTCAATATGTCGCGCAACTGCTCGGCATGGCCGGCTGGCCGGACGCGGCGGCGGCGGCCGACAAGGTGGTGGCGATGGAGACCCGCATCGCCCAGGCGCACTGGACCCGCGCGCAGAGCCGCGACCGCGACAAGACCTATAACCCGGTCACCATCGCCGAGCTGAAGGCGCAGGCGCCGGGCTTTGCCTGGGATCCCTTCTGGCAGGCAGCGGGCCTCACCAAGGCAAGCCGCGTCATCGTGGCGCAGAACAGCGCGGTGCCGAAGATCGCGCAGGTCTTCGCCGACACGGATCTCGAGACGCTCAAGGCGTGGCAGGCGTTCCGCATCGCCGACGACATGTCCCCGCTGCTGTCGAAGCGCTTTTCCGATGCGCAGTTCGACTTCCGCTCGCGCTTCCTCAACGGCCAGCCCAAGGAGCGCGAGCGCTGGAAGCGCGCCGTCTCGTTCACCGAGCGCACGATCGGCGAGGGGGTCGGCCGCGATTATGTCGCGCTCTATTTCCCGCCCGAGAGCAAGGCGAAGATGGACGTGCTGGTCGGCAATCTGCGCGTCGCGCTCGCCGGCCGGATCAAGAACCTCGCCTGGATGAGCCCGGCGACCAAGGAACAGGCGCTCGCCAAGCTGCAGGGCTTCACCGTCAAGGTCGGCTATCCGAGCAAATGGCGCGACTATAGCAAGCTGGACGTGCGCCCCGGCGACCTGGTCGGCAATGCCGAGCGCGCCGGCAGGTTCGAATGGGACTATCGCCGCAATCGGCTGGGCGGCCCGGTCGACAAGGCCGAATGGGGCATGACGCCGCAGACGGTCAATGCGTACTACAACTCGGTCAAGAACGAGATCGTGTTCCCGGCGGCCATCCTGCAGCCGCCCTTCTTCGATCCCAAGGCCGACGACGCGGTCAATTATGGCGGCATCGGCGGGGTGATCGGCCACGAGATCAGCCATGGCTTTGACGATCAGGGCCGCAAATCCGACGGCAACGGCGTGCTGCGCGACTGGTGGACCGCCGAGGACGCGACCAAGTTCGAGGCGCAGGCGGTGCGTCTGGGTGCCCAGTACGAGGCCTATAGCTTCGAGGGGCTGCCCGGGCTCCACATCAACGGCCGCGCCTCGATGGGCGAGAATATCGGCGACCTGGGCGGCGTGATGATCGCGCTCGACGCCTATCACGCTTCGCTGGGCGGCAAGCCGGCGCCGGTGCTCGACGGCTTCACCGGCGACCAGCGCTTCTTCCTCGGCTGGGGCCAGGTGTGGCGGACGCTGTTCCGCAACGAGGCCCTGCGCCAGCAGCTGGTCAGCGATCCGCACTCGCCGGGGCAGATCCGCGCGGTCAATCCGCTGCGCAACGTCGATGCCTGGTATGCGGCCTGGAACATCGATCCGAGCCAGAAGCAGTATCTGGCACCGGCGGACCGCGTTCGCATCTGGTAAGCAGTACCCGAAGGGGCGGCCGGCGCATAGAGCGCCCGGCCGCCCTCCAGCGGTGCCTCAGAACTCGATCCGCACCGAGGTGCTGATCGTGCGTCCGTTGATCGAGCGGGCCCGGACGATGCCGTTGGCCGGGATCGCACCTTCCTCCGCCTCGGTGAAGCCGCGGACGTTGAACAGGTTGTTCGCGTTCAGCGACACCAGCAGCTTCGGGATCGGCCGGAACTGGGCGAAGGCGTTGACCTGGGTGTAGCCCGGCAGCTTGAGCTGGTTGTTGTCCTGCGCATAGCTGCTGGTCGTGCCGATCACATTGGCACCGATCGAGGCGCGGCCGAGCTCGACCTGCGGCGTCGCCTGGAAGATCAGGCTCGCCTGGCGCCGCGGGGTGTTGCCCACCGATGCCGGATTGAGTGCATCGGCGACGATCCGCGAATGGGTCCAGGTCGCGCCCGCGGTCAGGCTGAACGGCCCCTCGCGCACCGCCCCGTCGAACTCCAGGCCATAGGCGCGATAGGTGCGGTCGATGAACACCTGCCGCGTCGCCTCGTAATTCTGTTCTTCGGTGCGCGCCCAGAAGCCGGTAAGGTTGAGCGTCAGCGGGCCTTCGCGATATTTCACGCCGAGTTCGGCCTGGTTGACGAAGTCTACCGCCGCCGCCGAGCTCACCAAATGGCCGTCGGTGGTGCTCACCGCGGGCCCGAACAGCAGGCGATCGGCATTGGCGCGGCCGCCGCGGCTGTAGCGCGCGAAGACCGACATATAGTCGACGAAGCGGTAGTTGATGCCCGCCGAATAGCTCCAGTAGTTGTAGTTGTAGTTGACCGGCGCGGGGCTGGTCAGCGGAATCACCGCGACGCGGGTTTCGGCATCGGAGATCACGCCGTCGCCATTGATGTCGCGGCTGGTCGCGCCGACGCGGCCGCCGCCGAGATCAGCGCCGGCGATCGAGCCGCTCGCATCGCCGAAATCATAGCGCACGCTGCCGCCGATCGAGACCTTGCCCACCTGATAGTTGAGCGAGGCGAAGGGCGCGTTGACGTTGTAATCGACATTGTAGCTGCGCCGGCAGCACCCGCCGAAATAGGCGGCGCTATACCCGTAGAAGCCGTCCTGGGTGACGGCCGTCCCGTTCGCGCGGCGGACGTTGACCAGCGCCGCATCGCCGCCCCCGCGCACGTCGGTGAGGATCGAGGTCCACAGCCAGTCGGTGTCGATCGTCTGGCGCGACTTGTAGAAGCCGGCAGTCGCAGTGAGCTTGCCGGTGCCGACGTCGAACGCCCGGCTCGCGCGCAAGTCGTTGGTGATGTTGTCGAGGCTGTTGAGTTTGGTGTCGAACACCACGATCTGCGCGAGCAGCCCGTTGCCGTTCAGCCCGGCGAGGTTGGTGATCGCCTTGCCGGCATTGGGGCCGCTGGCATAGGCGAGCGTCGCCCCTGCCCCACCCATCGACGTCGCGATCGCGCTGGCGCTGTCCACGGAAGCCGGGAAGTTCGAAATGAAGCGGCCGGAGATGTCCGAATAGCGAAACCGATCCGTGATCACCCAGCCAGCCAGCGTCGTCTCCGCTTCGAAGCCGAGCGACTTGACCAGCGGGTGCTGGCCATCGCGGACATCGTCGGTCACCAGATTGTTGTTGCCGTCCAGCGTCACGTTGCGGGTGAAGTTCGGCGTCAGCAGCTGGTCGCGGTTGGAGCGGAAATTGGGCAGGTCTTGATAGGTCGGGTTGACGTTGGTGCCGGTCACCCGCACCGGCATCGGCAGATAGCCGACCGCGCGATCGTCGAGGAACTTGCCGTAAAGGCGGATATGCCCACCGGTGAATTCCTTGGTAACGTTGAACTTGAACTGGCCGCCCTTGTTGCCGTCATAGCCGATGCGGCGCGGGCCGGTGCCCTGGCGATAGAAGCCGCCCATATGGAAGCGCACGCTGTCGGTCAGCTTGGCGCCATAGTCGAAATCCAGGCGATAGTCCTTATAGTCAAGCCCGGTGCTTGCCTGCACCGCGCCGCCCTCGGTCTCGCCGGTCTTGGAGATCATGTTGATCACGCCGCCCGGCGAGTTCGACGCGAAGGTCGAGGCCGAGCCGCCGCGGATCGACTCCACCTGCGCCAGGTTGAGGTCGGCGCGCAGGAAGATATCTGCGTTACCGAAAGTGATGTCGCCGAACTCGAGCACCGGCAGCCCGTCTTCCTGCAGCTGCAGGAACTTGGCGCCGCCCGAGGCGATCGGCAGGCCGCGGATCGAGATGTTGGCGTTGCCCTCGCCCCCCGAGCTTTCCGAACGAATGCCGGGCAGGCTGCGGAAAATCTCGGCCACCGATCGCGGCGCCGCCTTCTGGATGTCGTCGGCCTTGAGCGAACTGGTCGAAATCGCGCTGTCCAGGCGGTCGCGCCCCCGCGCCACCGCGGTCACGACGATCTCGGTATATTGGGAGGCTTCCGCGTCCTGCGGAGGCACGGCCTCCTGCGCGAAAGCCGGGGCGGCGGGAAGTGCCAGCATGCTGCTGATCAGCAGCAGACGACGAACGCGGTCGGCACGCACAGACATGGCCATGAGCCTCTCTCCCTGATCCGGGCTCTCCTTGGCGGGAACCCTTCGCACTCTTGTATATCCCCCATTGCAATCGATTGCAACAAGTCCCGTATTTGTCCGTATGGGTGATCTGCTTGCGGTTTGCGGCGAAGACGGTCACATCTCTGCCCCGTGAGCCACGACGCACCGTCATCCGATCGGCCGGCCCGAACGCTCGCCGACATCGCCCGTCTCGCCGGGGTTTCCACCGGCACCGTGTCGCGCGCGCTGGCCGGCAGCAGTCTGGTGAATGCAGAAACCCGCGAGCGGATCCAGGCGCTTGCCGCGGCGCACGACTTCCGGGTCAACCAGATGGCGCGGCGGCTGCGGACCCAGAAGACCGGCGTGATCGGGGTGGTGGTGCCGCTCGGCCATGAGCGGCGCCAGCATCTTTCCGATCCCTTCTTCATGACCATCCTGGGCCATCTGGCGGACGCGCTGACCGAGAATGGCTATGACGTGATGCTGTCGCGCATCATTCCGGACGCGGCGGACTGGCTGGAACGTATCGTCGATTCCGGCATGCTCGACGGCGTGCTGCTGATCGGCCAGTCGGACCAGATGGCGGCGATCGAGCGCGTCGCGCGGCGCTATCGCCCGCTGGTCGCTTGGGGCAGCCACCTGCCCGGGCAGGTGCATTGCGCGGTCGGCACCGAGAATGTCGCGGGCGGGCGGATCGCCGCCGAACATCTGATCGCGCGCGGCGTTCGGCGGATCGCCTTTCTCGGCGAACTCCGCGCACCCGAGATTCGCGCGCGCTTCGAGGGCGTGTGCGCCGCCGCTACCGCTGCGGGACTGCCCACGCCGATTCAGCTCGACACACATCTAGCCTCCGAGATGATGGAGCGCGAGATCGCCGCGCACCTGACCCGCCATCTCGACCGGATCGACGGCATCGCCGCCGGATCGGACATGATCGCGATGACGACGCTGCGCGTGCTTGCCGATCAGGGCATGGCAGTACCGAGCGACGTGCCGGTGATCGGCTATGACGACCTGCCGCTCGGCCTCCAGACGGTGCCGCGCCTGACCACGGTACGGCAGGACATCGCCCGCGGTGCGCGCGCGATGGTCGAGCGGCTGTTCGCGCGGATCGCCGGGCAGGACGCGCCGTCGCTGGTGATGCCGCCCGAACTGGTGGTGCGGGACTCGGCTTAAGGGGCGATCGTCACCCGCTCGCCGGCAAAGGCCAGGCGGAAGAACGGCGCCGCGATCCCGCCGAAGATGCGGCGGCGCTGGGCGGGATCGGCGAGCATCGCCGCATCGGCCGGGCCGGCGCCCGGATAGTCGACGAAGCTGAGCACCGCGCCCTCACCCGTCACCCACCAGCAATAGGCCTGGGTCGGCGCCGCGGGCGGATTCCCGGCGACCAGCCCGGTGCCGTTGGCCGGCCGCCACGGCCCCGCCATTCCTTCGGCGACCATTGCGTACAGGCCCGTCGGCGCGACGATGCCCTCGGCGAAGCGACGCGCCTGGGTGCTCCAGAACAGATAATAAAGGCCGTCGCGGAAGACGATATGTGGCCGCTCAAGCTCGCTGTTGACCCCGATCGCCGAGAGCAAAGGCGCTTGCAGCGCCCAGCCATTCTCGGTGCGGCGGGCGATACCGATCACGCCATTGACACGGGCGTCGCTCCAGGCGGCGTTGGCGGTGAACAGGACATAGTCGGCACCGTCGGCCGGATCGCGGAAATAGCCGGGGTCGCGAAAACCCTGGATGCCGTGCGCGGGTGCGACCGTCTCGTTGGCGACGGTGTACAGCGCTCCATCGGCGGCAACGATCTCCTGCGGCGTCCCCCAGCCCTCGAGCCGCGGGGTCTCGCCGTCGAGCACGAACCGGCCCTGGCTGACGAACAGGCGCTGCTCGTAGGTGGTAGCCTTCCCGCGACGCCCGGCGGCGGTGAAATAGTGCGACAGCGTGACGCCATCCGCCTCCAGTACCGCCGAGCCGGACCATTCGCGCGAACCGGGCGTGAAGCCGTCCGGAAAGGCATCGCCATGGTCACGCCAGCCATCGTCGCCATGGCTGGTCAGCCGGATGCGGGCAACGTCGTGCCGGTCCTCGGGATCGTCGAGGCGGGGCGCGGCGAGGAAAAACCACCAGCTGCGCCGGCCGCGCAGCACCGTGCGGCCATCGGCATCGGCGATCGGCCACATGTCCCACAGGTCCATGCCCGGCGCCGGCGAGGCCGCGCCCGGCGCGAGCAGCGGCAGCGCCGCCCCCGCTTGCGTCGCAATCCCGGCAACCGCCGCGCGCGTCCATTCCGCCGTCGCGCTCATGCGACTTTGCGCTCGCGCACGGTCCACACGGCGAGCGCGGCGCAGAACAGCAGCAGCCCGCACAGGCGCAGCACGTTGCGCGCGTCGCCGCCGAGCAGCGGCTCGTAGAAAAACGGCAGGGTGACGGAGAACAGCAGCATCGGAATGACGATCATCATGTTGAAAATGCCCATATAGACCCCGGTCCGCTCGGGCGGGATCGATCCGGCGAGGATCACGTAGGGATTGCCCATCATGCTCGCCCAGCCCAGCCCCAGCCCGAGCGCGGGGACGAACAGCAGCGCCTTGTCCTGCAC
>JAPJRE010000048.1 GCA_030824725.1 Sphingomonas sp. | reverse complement strand
TCGAATGCACCGGCTCGGTTCCGGGACCGGCGAGGATGCGGCAGTTGCGGCCGAGCAGCTCCGCTTCGCCATAGCCGGTCAGGCGCTCGAAAGCGGTGTTGGCCGCGACGATCGGATTGTCGGGGCGGCGCGGGTCGGTCACGATCGAGGCGATCGGCGAAAGCCGGATGGAAGCTAATAGGGCGTGTTTGTCCATGCGCGGGTCCAGTCGGCTCCTCCGGCTGAGGGGGGCGATACGGTGATCACCCCCATAACGACTTTCTCCCGGTCCGGCTCCGACGCGATTGAAGGGCGGTGGCGCAGCCGAGGTATCCGGCCTGCCGACTTGCGACGCGCTTGCAGCGGCCCCTTGACCGCGCTGCAGCCATGTCGGACCGGCGTCAGGCCGGCTCCCTTCAACCGATTGGGATATCTTGAATTTCGTGGCGGGGCGCCGATATTGCCGGTCTTGTTCAACAACAGAAAGGAGGTGGTCGAATGTCTCATTGTCATATGCCGCTGAACACGGATCCTATGAGCATGGCGAACCTCGTCGAGGCTTGCCGCTTCTGACCTCCCGCCTTCAGTGGCAGGCAATGGAAGGGCCGCTCCAGCGATGGGGCGGCCCTTCGTGCTTCCGGGTCCCGGCAGCGGGGCGAGGACGGATCAGCTCGTAGCCGGGCGGCAGGATGGCCGATGCCAGGCAGACGAAAACGGCGCGACGCTGGCTTATGGGAACCTTGGCCGAGCCGATGCGCTCGGTTTGTCTGGCCGCCGCCACCCCGGCGACGCCGGCCCCGTTCCCTGGCGCGAAGGTGACCCATGCCGATCCAAGCCGTTCTGTTCGATATCGACGGCACCCTTGTCGACAGCAACGACTTCCATGTCGCCGCGTGGCAGGAGGCGTTCGCGACGATCGGTGCGCGCTTCGAGGCGCAGACGATCCACGATCAGATCGGCAAGGGCACCGATATGCTGGTCCCCGCGCTGCTGCCCGACCTCGACGAGGACGGCCAGCAAAAGCTCGGCGAGACCCACGGCGAGATCTTCAAGGCCAAGTTCCTGGATCGGGTCGAGCCATTCCCCGGCGCCCGCGAGATGCTTGCACGGGTGCATGCCGACGGCCGGAGCATCGTACTGGCGTCATCCGCCTCGAAGGCGGAGCTCGAGCACTATCTCGCATTGCTCGATGCACATGCTCTCGTGTCGGAGACGACCAGCGCCGACGATGTCGAGCGAACCAAGCCCGCCCCGGACATCTTCGCGACCGCGCTCGACAAGGTCGCGCCGCTTGCGGCCGATGCGGTGATGGTCGTCGGAGACACGCCCTATGATGTCGAAGCGGCCGGCAAATGCGGCATCGCTGCGATCGGCCTGCGGTCTGGCGGATTTGACGACGACGCGTTGCTCGGCGCGGGCGCCGTGGCGTTGTACGACGATGCGGCACATCTGCTGCGCGAATATGCCCAGTCGCCGATCGTCCGCTGATCTGCGAGGTCCGGGCCGCGCGGTGCGGCGAACGCCTTTGGAAGGAGGGAGATACCTTGGCCACGTCTGCGTTCACCGATGCGATCGTCCAGATCGGCCTGATGGAAGACGAGGCGATCGATATCGATGCGGCGGCGCTCCAGCTGGCGGCGCTGGACCATCCCGATACGGACCTGAGCCCCTATGTGGCCCAGCTGAACGCCTTTACCGAAAGCCTGGCAGCGGCCGGCGTGGATGCCGAAACCGTCGAGGAACGTGCGCAGGCGCTCGCCCGCGTGATGGCGGGGACCTTCGGGTTCAGCGGCGACCGGAACCAGTATGACGATCCGGCCAATGCCGATCTCCTCCGCGTGATCGATCGGAGGCACGGGCTGCCTGTAAGCCTGACTATTCTCTACGCTGCCGCGGCCCGGCGGCTCGGCTGGCGGGTGGATCCGCTGAACACGCCCGGCCATGTGCTCGCCCGCGTCGGCTCGGAGACCGACGCCGTGTTGATCGACCCGTTCAACGATGGCCGCATCGTCGCCGCGGACGAACTGGCCGCCCTGCTTCGCGGCGTGCTGGGGCCGGCCATGGTGCCTACGATCGAGCATGTCACCCCGATGTCGAACCGGTCGGTGCTGGTGCGGCTGCTGATGAACCAGGCGAGCAGGGCGGAAGCTTCGGGCGACGCCGCCCGGGCGTCGACGCTGTACGAGCGCATGACCGTGATCGCACCGGCGCATGGCCAGGGCTGGTGGGAACGCGCCCGTCTGCTGCTGCACGCAGGCGATGTGAGCGGCGCCCGATCCAGCCTGAGCGCCATGTTGGAAATCACCCGCGATCCCGCGCTCCGCACGCATATCTGCTCTGCCCTGGATGCGCTGAGCGGGCGCGACTGAACCCGCCTGCGGCATCGATACCTGCCGCCGATCAAGGGCTGCTCCCAGGCTCGATGTAGCTGACCCCGACGAGCATGCTTCAATTGATATTGACTCGCAGTATCGTTGCAGGATAGCTGCGCTCCCGTAACAAAGGGGGGCGCATGCGACATTATGGGTTTCTGCTCACAACGGCGTTGGTCGGGATGAGCGGGATGTCTGCCGCGCAAGCGCAGGAGGCGGCGGGGCCGGCGGCCGAGGAGATCATCGTCACCGGCGAGAAGAGCGACCGCACCCTGCAGCAGACCACCAGTTCGGTGGGCGTGACGACGGCCAGACGGATCGCGCAGGAGAATCTGCAGTCGATCCAGGAAATCTATCAACGGACGGCCAATCTTTCGGAGACCTACGGCGCCTCCGGCTTCTCGATCCGCGGGATCGACCAGCGGGGCGTTTCGGGCGGGAGCGGTGCCGCCACCGCGACGGTGTTCGTCGACGGGGCGCCGGTGCCGCAGGATCTGCTGTCGAACGGCCCGACCGACCTGTGGGACGCGGCGCAGGTGGAGATCTTCCGAGGGCCGCAATCGACGCTGCAGGGGCTGAATGCGCTGGCCGGCGCTGTGCACATCCGCACCGAGGAACCGAGCTTCGACTGGCGGCTCAAGGGGCAGGCGACGGTTGCCTCGTTCAACACCACGCAGTTCGCGGTCGCCGGCGGCGGCCCGCTGATCGGGGACCAGCTCGCCTTCCGGATCTCGGCCGAGAAGCGCGATTCGGACGGTTTCATCTACAACGTCACCCGCCGCGCGCCGGAGAACCCGGTGAACTCGATCTCGCTGCGCGGCAAGCTGCTCTGGACGCCCGCGATGCTGTCCGGCTTCGAAGCGCGGCTGAACTACCATCACTTCCACACCAAGGGCGGGTATCGTTTCACCTACGCCGATCGCAACCAGCCCGATTATCAGGACAATCCCACCAACAGTTCCAACGATCCCAACAGCAGCGACGTCGACGCCGACCAGGCGACGCTGGACCTGCGCTACCGGCTGGGCGGGGGCTTCTCGCTGACGGCGCTGAGCACTTATACCGACACGTCTTTCCTGCGCCATTATGACGGCGACGCGACCGCGGCGCGCCTCGCCTTTAGCGACCTCACCGGCACGTCGAAGATCTTCACCCAGGAGTTGCGCCTCAACTATGCGGGCGAGCGGCTGAGCGGGCTGGTCGGCCTGTTCTATTATGATCGCGACGAGACCGCCAATTCGCACCAGATCACGCTGGTGCCGACCCCGGCGGCGACGATCGTCAACCTGCTCAAGGGCTCGCTGGGCAGCACGCTGGCATCCCAGGTCGCGTCTACCTACACCCAGGCGCTGCCCTATATTCCCGTCGACTATACTTCGGATCTGCCGCAGCAGGTGCAAACCTATGCCCTGTTCGCCGACGGGCGCTATCGGCTGACCGATCGGCTGTCGCTGCTCGGCGGCTTCCGCGTCGATCGCGAGCGCAATCGCAATGCGGGAACGGCGATCGCCACCTTCGCCGGCACGCTGCCGACACCTGCCTCCTATGGCACGCTGGCGCCGGTGATCACCGCGATCAACCGGGCGGTGCTGGGGCTGGTGAGCGCCGCCAATGGCGCGGCGCCGCCGGGCGTGCGTACCTTCAACGCCTTCCTGCCCAAGGGCGGGGTAGAGATGGCCTGGACGCCCGATCTGTCGACCGCCTTCGTCGTCCAGCGCGGCTATCGCTCGGGCGGCAGCAGCTTCAACACCGCGCGTTCGACGCTGTTCGCCTATGATCCCGAATATACCTGGAACTACGAACTGTCGTTCCGCTCCGCCTGGCTCGGCGGGCGGCTGACCGCCAATGCCAACATCTTCTACATCGACTGGAAGGACCAGCAGACGACCGCAAATTTCGGCACCGGCACCTATGACACCAACACGGTCAATGCCGGCAAGTCGCATCTCTACGGCGTCGAGATCGAGCTGAATCATCGCGTCTTCGGCGCGTTCGACTGGTATGCGAGCGTCGGCCAGACCCGCACGAAGTTCGACTCCTTCGTCACCAGCGTCGGCTCGATCACCGACCTTTCCGGCGAGCAATTTCCCTACGCGCCGCGCTGGACGCTGGCGGGCGGCGCCAACCTCCGCTTGGCGGGCGGCTTCGAGGCCAATCTCAATGCCAATTATCGCAGCGCCGTGTTCACCGACGTGGCACGGCCGCAGAGCGACAACCGGGTGGGGCCGCGCACGCTGGTGAACGGGCGGATCGGCTATCGCGTCGATCGCTGGAGCGCGTCGCTGTTCGTCAACAATCTGTTCGATACGAAATACGACCAGTACGTCAACAAGTCGACCAACCAAGCGATCATCGGCACGCCCCGCACGGTGGGCGCGATCCTGGGCTTCACGCTGTGAGCGACGCGGCGCAGCTGGCGCTGGGCAGCGCCGCGATCCTGATCGTCGCCGCCGCCGCCGCCTGGCTGTTGCGCCTAGCGTGGCGCCGGAGCAGCGGCAAGGCGCCGTGGCGTGCCGCGGGGCTGGGCCTGGCGGCGCTGGCGATTCTCGCCCCGGCCGGCTTGCTGGGCGAGGCGCGCGGGCCGTTTGCGGCGCTCGCCCTGTTCTCGGTGGCGGCACTTTCGATCGTCGCCTCCGGGCGGACGCTGCGCAGCGCACAGGCAGGGCGCGGCGGCCGCGGCGACGGCGTCGCGCCCGAGCCGGCCGAACGCGCCTCCGCCCCGTGGCGCGGGCTGCTGCGCTGGCTGCTTGCCGGACCGATCGGCATGGTCGCCGCGATGGCCGTCGGCGTGTGCTACACGGTGTGGGGCGCGGGCGCGGTGCAGACCCGGCTGGTGGTCGGCGGCCTGCTGGTGCCGCTCGTCTGGGGCGCGGCGATGGCGTGGACGCTGGCCGACGACAAGCTGCTCCGTGCGGCGGCGGTGCTGCTCGGCACCGCGCTGGTCGGCTTCGGCCTGGCCCGCCTGGGAGGCGTGGCATGAGCCGCACGGGGAACAAGGGGCTGGCGCTGGCGCCCGACGTGGTGCGTGCGGTGCTGAAGGGGCATAGCAGCCTTGGGCTGGCCTTTGCCGCGGTGCTCTATCTGGTGTGCCTGACCGGCGCCCTTGCGGTCTTCGTCGCCGAATTCACACGCTGGGAAAATCCGGCCGCGCCGCGCGTCGCGACTTTAGCGCCCGATGCGCTGCCGCAGGCCTATGCCGAGGCGCTGGCGAAGGCAGGTGGGCCGGTGGATCGCATCCTGATGGTGCTGCCCAAGCCCGAGAACCCGCTGCTCCGCGTGCGTACCGAGGCGCAAGGGGCGGGGCAGCGCGAATGGTTCGCGGACCGGGCCGGCCATCTCGCCGCACCGGTGCGCGAGGGCTGGACGGAGCTGCTCGTGCGCCTGCACGTCAATCTGCACCTGCCGCGCGCCTGGGGCGGGTTCCTCGTCGGGCTGGCGGGGGTGGCGCTGCTGTCGTCGCTGATCTCGGGCATTCTTGCCCATCCGCGCATCTTCCGCGATGCCTTCCAACTCCGGCTCGGCGGATCGCGGCGCTTGCAGGAAGCCGATCTGCACAACCGCATCGGCGTATGGGCGCTGCCCTTCCACCTGATCGTCTCCCTTACCGGCGCCTTGCTCGGGCTATCGACGGTGATCATCGCCGTGCTGGGTATGGTCGCCTTCCAGGGCAATACCGCCAGGGTCTATGCCCTGTTCCGCACGCCGCGCGTCGCGACGGATACGCGGCCGGCGCCGCCGCTCGACCTGCGGCCGATGCTGGCGGACGCCGCGCGGCGAGTGCCTACCGGGCGGATCGACTATCTGCGCATCGAGCATCCCGCCCGACGCGACGGCAGCGTGGAGCTGCAGGTCGAGGACGGATCGCACCGCATCGCCGGTACCGACGCCTATGGCTATGATCGGCAGGGCAGGCTCTATCACGCCAAGCGCGCCGCGGAGAATAATCTGGGCGGACAGATTCTCGGATCGCTGGGGCCGCTGCATTTCGGCTGGTTCGCCGGGCCGATGGTGAAGATCGCCTATGGGCTGCTGGGCTTTGGGCTCGCCTATCTGGCGTCGGGCGGAGTGCTGCTGTGGATCGCCCGGCGACGCGATCGCGGCCGGCCGGTACCCGGGTGGGAGCGCATCTGGGTCGCCTTCGCCTGGGGGCAGCCCCTTGCACTCGCCGCCGGCGCCCTGGGTGCGGTCGCTGCGCCGGCCATGGTGCTTGTGCCGCTGCTCGCCTGGGCGTCGACCAGCCTCGCGATGTTGGCGGTGGCGGCAGCGATGGCGGCGCGACCGCTCGCGCGGTTCGGGCGCGGTGGCACGGGGCTGGTGCTGACCCTGATCGCAATGGTTCATGGCGGTTGGCGCTCGGCGGACGCCATGGTCGCTGCCGTCAATCTCGTGCTCCTCGCGGTCGGCGCAGCACTTATGTTCAGCGCAACGCGGCCGGCGAACGCGCCTCTCACGGGGGGCGTCAATGCGGGATGATGCCGGTGCCCAGGGCGCCCGATACATGCCCGAAAGGGTGGAAGGTCGCACTTCGCACTTTGCGAAACAGGTCTCGAGCTATTGGTGCGGATGGTTCCGCTCTGGACGTGGATGGTCGAGAAGGTGGGCGGGTTCACGGCGGCGAGCGCGAAGTTGAATCAGGATCACGCTGCTGCTGAAGGTACCCTGAAGGACGGCTGCCAAGCACTACACGGAGAAGGGCACTAAATCATTGGCAACGAACGACGAGAACGGTCGTTCGATGTCGCGAATTGGAACGGTAGGAGTGTCCCACTCAGGGTTCATCGTCACCTCACCTCTCAGCAGAGCGGGCAGCCTCATATGCCAGTGGGTCATCAAGCCAGCGGGTGACCGCTGACTCGCGCCAGCCGATGCAGCGGGTGCTGATCTGTGTGCTGGCGGGGAAGGTGCCTGCTTCCATCTTGCGGTACAGGGTGGAACGCGTGAGGCCCGTCAGGGTGAGAACGGCCTTGAGCCGGAGGATGCGGTCCGTTGCCGTGGAGTGCATTGCTATCACCTTGCATCGTTTGAGGTTGGCGGGGTGTGTCGACGCAAATTAAACCCGAACGGCTTGCCGGCAGAAGGGTTCGTCTGGTGCTGAGACAACCCCCTACGGTGCAATTGGCAGGCGCATCCCCCTGGCTCGATGGCGACAAGCGCTAGCTCGGTCCGAGTGTGTTGGCGACGAGCTGCCAGCGCCAGGCAGGGTCCGGTTCGCCGTCGGTAGGTCGCAGCGCACCTGAGCCTGCATGGGACAAGTACGAGACTTTGCGTTCTTGCTCTTCGTTCCCATTTTGTTCTAGCTGGCGGCTCGTTGCCGATGCAGCGATTCGACATCATTGGGAGCTTCGGCATGGAGCACGACCTCCAGTTGCGCGCTGCTGCGCGTGCGATCTACGACGCCTGCTATCCGAGCGAGGAATGGGCGCCGTTTGGCTTCGACGAGGCGGAGCGCTTCAGGACCATCCACTATCGCCAGGCGGTCGGCGCGGCGCTGCAGGCGCGTCGGGCGCTGCACGATCGCGCGGTGCAACCGAGCCTGTTCGCCGAACAGGTGCACGCCTGACGCCCGCGCGATGGATGCGATCGAACGGACCAACTGGCTGGCGCATCGCTGGCCGATCGAACTCGAAACCTTCTCCTATGGCGGGTGGCTGATCCATGTGGGCAGGGTCGAGGGGCATCGCCTGGGGCAGGTCAACTCCGCTGCGGAGTTCGAGACCTGGAAGGCGGCGCAGCGACCGCTGTGCCTGGCGCGCTTCATTGCGGGGAGGCGCGAACTCCATCCTCCAGCGGTGCTGGTGGTCGCCGGCAAGTACCGCCTGGGCCGCATCCCGCCGGAACTGTGGTGTGGCTATGACGCGACGCTGCTGATGGATGCACCGGCGGCAACCCTCCTGTCCGCCAAGGTGCGGGCGATGTTCCCGGCCTGGCCGGATGCCCTCATCCGGGTGGTGCCGCAAGGACAGGTGCCTGCGCTCGGCCTGCATCCTGCGCCAGAGGTGGCTCGGGGAATTTGAACAGCGGGGATGAGTGGATTGTCGATCTGAGGGCGGCCATGCTGGCCGCAAGGAGAAGGCAAGATGAGCAAGCGACCGCGTCGGAACCACATAGGACAGGTCCTGACGGATCTGATCCCGGCGATGCTCGCGTCCTTCCTCGAGAGCGACCGCGGTTTCGCAAGGGTGCGGGGAGCGAACCGATGAAATGAACATGGCTCGGCTTCAACGCTTCTACCCCGAACACTGCTCTGGACGGAAGCTTTCGAATGCTGAGTTCGTCTGCCCACCCACCGCCTTTTCGAAGAAGACATGTCTACGGATCATCCTTCCGTCAAAAGAGCTGCAAACGCATCATTCCGGTTGCCGTCGCGGACCATTTCAGAGCTGATCCAGACGGTAGCTTCCGTCCATGCCCGTTAGCGACAGTTGCCGAAGCGGGAAGTCGTTCTGCTTGCGTCGTTGATCGCCTAAATGCGCATGTGAGGCCGATAACCTTATCCTTATGGAACGCGGCAAGGCCCGACCCAACCAGCGCCCTGCCGCGCGGTCAGCGGTCGACGGGCTCCGCCTTGCGTTGCTCCTCCTTGAACAGGAATGAGGGCAACAGATGGTTGAGAGACCCACCCAAAAGAGTGCCGCGACTCCGGCCTAAAAAGTACCAAATTGGTTCATCGGGCGAGGGTTCGTGTCCGGGTTTCGGACCAGATTTTTTGGTGGGCCACGAAGGGGCCACGGATCGCAGGTTCCGCCAAAACCCACGCTTTTCTGCGGGCTGCAGCGCCAGATGTGAGTCCTGTAAGCCCAAAGCATCTAACAAGCCATCACCTCAGGAAAAGGCAGGATAGTCGCCCCGCTGCGCAGGCTATCCAGCAGGTCCGACCACCACTGTGCCATCGCCACGCGTTCCTTCCAGTGTCTGCCGCGATGGTAAGCCGCGCGGACCCTGTCGCTGTCGCCGTGCGCCAACGCGCGTTCGATGGCGTCGTAGGACCATTTGCCGGATTCGTTCAGCAAGGTGCTCGCCATCGCCCGGAAGCCGTGTGCCGTCATCTCGTCGCTGGAGTATCCGAGGCGGCGAAGTGCAGCGTTGAGGGTGTTGTCCGACATCGGCCGCGTGCGAGACCGCATCGATGGGAAGACATAGCCATTGGACCCGGTGATCGAGCGGATCTCAAGGAGGATGGCGATCGACTGAGTCGAGAGTGGGACATGATGTGGCTTGCGCATCTTCATCTTCTCGGCCGGGATGGTCCACACGGCGGCGTCCAAGTCGATCTCCTCCCACCGGGCATGGCGCAATTCCCCAGGGCGGACGAACACATGGGGCGCCAGCTGCAGTGCCCATTTGGTCATTCCCTGGCCTTCGTAGCTGTCAATGGCACGCAGCAGCTTCCCGACATCCTTCGCTTCGGTGACGGCGCCATAATGCGTGACGGTCGGCGTCAATAACGCGCCACGCAGATCCCGTGTCGGATCGGACTTTAATCGGGCAGTGGCGATCGCGTAGCGGAACACGGCGCTCGCCAACTGGAGGGTGCGCCGTGCGGTCTCCAGCTTGCCGCGCTTCTCGATCTTCCGGATCGCGGCTAGCGCATCGATCGGCTCGATCTCGTGGATCGGCATCTTGCCGATCGAGTTGTCGAGCAGGCTGAGGAGATATTCGCTGCGTGACGCGGTTGCAGGAGCCCACGCCCGGTCACCATCACGCCGTCTCTTTGAGCAGTATTCGTTGGCGACACGGGTGAAGGTAATGTCCGCAAGCGCTTCCTTCCGGAGCTTCTCGCGATGCCGCTCTAGAGCGGGGTCTTTCCCTTCTGCCAGAAGTTCTCGGGCGTCGTCGCGCAGATTGCGCGCGTCGCGCAGGCCTACCTCGGGGTAAGCGCCGAAACTGAGCTTCTTTTCGACGCCGTGGCGCTTGTACTTCATCCGCCAGAGGCGGGAGCCGGACGGCGACACGACGAGAAACAGGCCTAGCTCGTCGTACAGCTTGTAGGCCTTGTCGCGAGTCTTGGCCTTTCGAATTGCGATATCGCTCAGCGCCATGGTTCGGGCCTTTCGTAGCGAAGCCCGACCGGGTGGGGCCTCATGCCAAATTTTAGATCCGCAATCCTGGGAAAAGGGCCCCACTTGGCCTTGCGCTTCAGTGGAACTGAACGAGCGATCACGAACCGGACGGCCAAAAAATACCGCAGATTTCTGCGGTTTACAAAGCCGTATGGGATTTCCTGGGACCGAAAAATGGTGCCGGTTGCAGGAATCGAACCCGCGACCTTCGGTTTACAAAACCGCTGCTCTACCAGCTGAGCTAAACCGGCCCTGGCGTGGGGTGCATCTGCGGTCTTTGGCGGTCCGGGTCAAGCCGGAAGCGTGGCGGCGGCTTGCCGGGCGCGAGGCAAAAAAAAAAGTGCTCGCCCACGAAGTGGGCGAGCACGAGGGCTTGGGAACTATTAGGATCAGAACTTGACGGTGGCGCCCACCGCGACCTGCCGACCCAGCGAGTCATAGCGTGCCGACAGCGTGTTGTTGCGCGACAGGCCGTAATTGTAGGAATTGGCCAGGATCGGAGGATCCTTGTCGAGCAGGTTGTTCGCCGAGATTCGGAACGAATAGATCTCGTTGACCCGGAAGTTCATCGCCAGATCGAAGTAGTTGTACGGCGAGATGCGGTAGAAGGTCGTCCGCGCATTCGCTGCCGTGCCGCCCAGCGCGGGATCCCCCGAGTTGGTGGTGTTGGTCAGCGGGCCCAGATAGCGCCAGTTGAGCGACAGCTGGAACTTCTGATTCGGGGTGGTGTAGGTCGTGCGCAGCGTGTGCGACCACTTCGGAATGAACTGACCGCAATTGTCGCCGAAATAGCCTTCCGAGCAGTCCTTCACCGGCAAAATCGGGGAGTCCTGGCCGCCCAGCAGCGTCGCCAGCGAACCGTTGAAGTCGAAGTCCAGCTTGCCCAGGCGGTCGCCCAGCTTGAGTGCATACTGGGCCTGGAAGTCCCAGCCATGCGCCTTCGACTTGTAGTAGTTGGTCGTGCCCTGGCGGATGAAGCCCGTCGTCGGGTTGGTGTTCGGGTTGCTGAACAGCGTGCCATCCGCATTGCGCACGAACGCCTTGCAGAAGAAGTCGCTCGCGGTCTGCGCGCAACCGGCCGAGAAGTAGGAGTAATCGTTGTAGCCGATCGAGTTGTTGAGATCGATCAGGTACCGATCCGCCGACAGCGTCAGGCCCGGGATGAAGCGCGGACGCAGCACCACACCGAAGGTCTTGGTGTAGGCCGTCTCCGGATCCACCGTGAAGCCGCCGCTGCGATAGGTGCAGCCGACATCGGTCGGGCAGAGCAGGGTGGTGCTGCCGTAGAGATTATCGGCAAGACCGGTTGCCCGGCAAGCCTCGCGCGAGGCCTGCGGTGCGCCATAGACGGGGATCTGCTGCCCGGTGTTCGGATCGATGGTCATGCTGACGATCGTCGGTGCGCACGGATCGCTATAGGCAGTCGTGATGCGGCCATAGCTGATGTTGGCGCCCTGATTCGCTTCCACCACCGTCGGCGCGCGCTGCGCACGGTTGACCGAGCCGCGGAACGTGATGTCGCGCACCGGTGCCCAGACCAGCTCGGTCTTCCAGGTCGAGAAGGTCTTCGGGTTGGTGTTGTACTTGGACAGGCGGAACGCGCCGTTGAACTGCAGCGTCTCGGCGAACGGCTTGTGCTCGACGATCGGCACCTGGAGCTCGGTCATGCCTTCCCAGACATGCTGGCCAAGCTTGGCGTTGCTGCCACCATTGAAGCTGCGGTAGACTGCGTCCGCGTAGCTCTCCAGCTTGTCTTCGCGATATTCGGCGCTGAACGCGACCGCGACGCCCTGTTCGGCCCAGGGGCTGGTGATGCCCATCTTGCCCAGGTCGCCCTGCACGGTCGCTACGCCCTGGTAGAGGGTGTTGATCGTGGTGGTGGTGCCGTAGGTGCCCTGCGTCAGATAATTGTACAGCGCGGCGTTGTTCGTCGCCGAATTGGCGCTGAACGGATCGAACGGCAGGCAGCCATCGGCGGTACCCGAAGCGCAGGTCGCCACGCCGTTGACCAGCGTGGTGTCGAGCGCCTTGTTCACCCGGCTGAAGTCCATCGCGCCGGTGGTGAAGGTCTGCTTGTTGCGGGCATAGACGCCGCCGACGTCATAGCTCCAGCCATCGGCGATGGCGCCGCGGACGCCGCTGCTGATGCGAAGGCCCTGGTTAATATAGGTGTCGGGCTGGTCGTCCACGCCCGTAAAGCGATAGCGCAGTTCGATCGGAACCGCGGTTGCAGTGCCGGCGGCGGTGCCGCAGATCGCCTGCGACTGCGCAGCGGACAGGAAGGGGTTGTTGCACTTCACCGTATAGGGCGTGTTGCCCAGCGCGGTGTAGCTTAACACGCGGGCCGGATAGCCGTTGACCGACTTGTCGCGGAACCACATCGCATCGGTGTAGAGCGTCGCTGCGTCCGAGATCTCGAACTGCGCGAAGCCGCCGGCGTTCCAGCGGTGCGAATCGCGCTGGAAGGAATAGCCGTCATAGGGGTTGGCCGCCTGCGCAGTGGAATAGGGCAGGAAGCTGCGGGTGCCGTCCGGGTTGTTCACATAGGCGTTGCCGCTGTTCGGGCCCGACAGCGGCGAGACATAGCCGGTCTTGGTGTAGGTGGAGGTGCTGCAGCTGAGCGGACCGTCCTTCGCCGACTGGATCAGCTGGCAGCCCGAGGTCTCGCGCGCCGCATAGGGGACGAGATCGCCCTGGCGATAGTTCACATAGCCCTGCAGGTGCAGGCGATCGTCGAGCAGCTTCTTGCCGACCGTGAGGGCGATGTCGGCGCGACCGCCATCGACCGCGAGGCCGCGGGCCGGCTGGGCGAAATTATAGTCGCGCGCGACCTGCGAGATCAGGCCGGCCGAGTTCTGGTGGACGTAGAAATTATAGTTGCCGTCGAGGCGGATGCCCGTGAAATCGCGGTCCATCACGAAGTTGACGACGCCGGCGACCGCGTCCGAGCCGTAGACGGCCGAGGCGCCGCCGGTGAGCACGTCGGTGCGCTTGACCAGCGCGGTGGGGATCATGCCCAGGTCGAGGCCGTTCATCGTGCCGAGGCGCTTGCCGTCGACGAGCACCAGCGTGCGCTCGAAGCCGAGGTTGCGCAGCTTGATGCGCTGGCGGCCGTCCGAATCCTGGTAGTTCTGCTGGGCGTCCGGCGCGACCTGCGGCAGGCGGTTCAGCACGTCCTCGATGTTCACCGCGGCCTGGAGCTTGATCGCTTCCGAGGTGATCGAGGTGATCGGCGCGGCGGCGGCGGTGTTGGGACGGGTGATGCGCGATCCGGTGACGACGATCGCGTCACCCGACGACGCCGTCTCGTCGGTCGGCGCGGCGTCCTGCGCCATGGCCGGTGCCGCGAGCATCGCGGCGAAGCAGCTGGTGGTTACCAGCAGCTTGTGCAAGATACGCATATAATTCCCTTTACTTTCAACGAACAAAGACTGGCGCGGCGGCTGGCTGACGCGCATGAAAAAAGGAGTGTCGGCGAGGTCCCGACACTCCTTTTGGAAGTGATTACATCCGGAGCGTTGCGCTCAGCGAGAACACCCGGCCGTTCTTGTAAATCGAGGTCGGTGCGTCCGGCGTCGAGCTGTACTGGTAATAGGTCTCGTCGAGCAGGTTCGAGGCCGATGCCGTGAACGAAACCGCCTTGTTCAGATTGTACGAAATCTGGGCGTCGAGCTGGCGATAGGCAGCGGTGTAATCCTGCGACTGCAGGCGGCCGATACGGTAGAAGTACTTCGACCGGCGATTGTAGCTGACGCGTGCCTGGAACGGTCCCTTCTCGAAATAGGGAGCGATCGTCACCGTGTTGCGCGACAGGAACGGCAGGCCGTTCGCCGAGTTCGGGGTTTCCGCATCGGCGAAGGTGTAGTTCGCCTGAATGCCGAAGCCCCATAGCAGGTTGGCGTTGCCGGAGACCGAGAAGCCGGTGACCGAGGCCTTGCCGCCATTGACCGGGCGGCTGATCGAATAGCGCCGTGTCTGACCCGTGGCGGTATTGGTGATCAGGACGCCCTGGCCGTCGGGGCCGTCGTCGACATCGTTGCCGACATAGTTGGAGATGTCGCGATAGAAGATTTCGCCCGCCAGGAAGCTGCCTGGTGCGAAATACCATTCCGTCGAGAAGCCGAAGTTGGTCGCCGCATAAGGCTTCAGATTCGGGTTGCCGCCGCTGCCGCTCATCGTGCTGTCGTCCAGCGACAGCGAGCCGGCAAGGTCGCTATAGCGCACGCGGGCGATGACCTTCGCCACCGAGCCACGCAGCACGACCTGCTCGCCCGCCTGGTAGATCAGGTTGGCGGCCGGCAGGAACCGGTTGTCGTCGGTGTTGGTGCGGGTCAGCGTGTAGACGGTCTGCCGCGCCGCATTCTGGCTCGAGACATAATAGTTCGACTCGTCGGACGTGTGGACGAAACGGCCGCCGATGTTGCCGCGGAACTTGCCCACTTCGAAGTTCGCCTGCACGTAGCCTGCGCCGGTCTTCTCCCGGACCAGCCAGTAATCGCTCTGCGATAGGCCGCGGTCGACCGTGAAATTGCCATACTTCTTCAGGGCAGCGATGATCGCATCCTGATCCAGGCCGACGAAGGGCACGCCGTTGCCGCTCGTGCCGAGACCGTCATACAGGCTCGCCGGGCGAATTGTCGGGCTCAGGTCCGCGACAGTGAAGTTCTGATTGGTGTAGACCGCGTTCGTGTAGGTCGTGTTACTGTTGGTGTGGCTGGTGTAGCGGCCGCCGAACAACAGGGTCGTGATCGGACCCCAGTTCACATCGCGCTTCACATTTACTTCACCGAACCACTCTTTGTCGGCCGTGAAGCCGGACTGGGTGGGGATGCCGCCGATCTGACGCCCGAAAAAGGTGCGGCCGTCCGGTGCGGTGATGGTCTCGCCGCCACTGGCGGTGTAGTTGCTCAGCCACTTGCTGCCGTCGCTGGCGGGGCTCTGCCAGTTGACGACAGTGTTCTGTCCGTCCGCGCCGGCGGTGAAGCCCTGCTGGGTGCGGAAGTCGAGCAGATACTCCGGGTTCTTGCCGCCCGAAGCCTTGGTGTACCCGGCATTGCCGGTGACTTCCCAGCCGCCCGGCTTCCAGTCGAGCAGCATGGAATAGCTGTCGTTCTTGACGCGGGTGCGGCGGTAGTTGGTGTCGAGCTGGCCCGTCGAACCCGTGCCGCTGGTGATGCCGGCGAAGGTCGCCGAGGTGACGACCCCCGGGCTGCCGTCGACACCCGGCTTGTAGGTCGCGGCGGTCATGCGCGAGCCTTCATAGCCATAGGTGTACATCGAGTTCGACACGTTGTCGTAGTTGCCGCGGATGACCATCGCGGTGCCGGTCAGCGGGC
>JAPJRE010000047.1 GCA_030824725.1 Sphingomonas sp. | reverse complement strand
TCGCTGGACTGCAGCTCCGCCTCGGTCAACAGCCGGCCCGTCGCCAGCGGCGAATCATGGCGGCGGCCATTGCCGAGCGGCAGCAGCGTGTCGCGATAGGCGAGCGCGCGTTGCTCCGGCGGCAGGAACACTTCGCGCGGGACTTGCGACATCGCCGTCACCACGCGAGGATCATTCACTGCGTTGGTACGCAGCTGGCTCGCCACCATGGCGTGGCGCATCGCTTCGAAACGGGGCGCTTCGAGGGGCGCAGGGTCGACCATAAGGGCCATCATCACTCCGCTTGTCGCACAACCGTATTAGTTGTGCAATACACTTGTTGCTGTCCCGAGGCTTCTATCGTGCCGTTGGGGACTCGCCAAGCGAGTGCGACGTTATTTTGAAACTCTGTTGACATGCCACCACCCCGAGGGCATTTGCCGCGCCTCACCTCCGGATGGCCCGATGGCGGAATGGTGACGCAGCGGACTGCAAATCCGTATATGCCGGTTCGATTCCGGCTCGGGCCTCCACGGCGCGCCATCGCGCCCTTCCCGACCCCATTGTCGCGTTCCCCATAAGGGGTGAACTAGCGGCACCATAAGCAGTCAACTTTTCGCCGTTGAGTTGCCTCTTGCCGCTAAACGCGATTCTTCGACCCGCTTACAGAGGCTGGTCAGCATAGATCGTCCACGCCGACATCCCCTTGGCGACCCTGACGATTGTGCGATGTTTCTATTCATGCGCCTTTCGGCGCCAGGATTGAAACTGCACATCTCCGACCGGACAATTGACCCATCTTCAACGCCCTAACTTCTTCTGCCGCGACCTACCGACTTGTCATTTTCGTCCGCAAAATCGTGCAAAATCACGTGTTTATGCTATCACGTTGGCGGAAGATGACCGCTTATCGGTCGTCTTCGCCGCGAAATTACTCCTTATGCCGCCGGAATTCCGCGAAATTACGCTATATGGTAGAGGATGAGGTGCTTTTGACGGTGCGCCATGCTGGCACTGTCCGGAACTTCGCAAGCCCCAGCCGACCGCCCGCTCAACGCTTGCCCCAACATCAGTCGATTGCTGCGGTCTTGTCCGCAGGGTTAAGGCGAGAAGATTAAGAATTCCGCTCGCTAGGTCATAATTCATTAACCATCCCGTTAAGGAGAAGGTGACCAACCCATCTTCGATCGCGCTCGATTAACTGAATCAATATGGGATGCGCTCAATAACCGAACGCATGATTCGGACTTGCGGCCTATTGAATTCTGTGATTCGGCGCTCATCTTGCGTCACTCCTGAACCTGATCTTAACAGATAGGAGCGACGCGATGTCGTCATGGCCTGCCGGCATCACCATTGCCGACACACCAGTCCGGCGCGTGCATACGCGTAGCAGACGCCGCTCCACCCAGCTGGTTTTGTCGCGAAAGCCCCTCGACATGCTGGTCTCCGAGTCGAGCCACGAGGAGCTGTTCCACATCATCGCCGAACTCGACACCACGGTGACCGCCGTGCGCGCCCAGCCCTGCACCTTGCGCGTGCCCATGTTCGGTCGCATCTCGCGCCAGACGCCGGACGCCGCCGTGATGGTTGATGGCCGCGCCGAGATCCACGAGATCAAGGAGGCCGTCGAGTTCGCCAAGCCTAATGTGCGGGCGGAGCTGCTTGAGGTGCGCGACGAGATCGAGCGGCGTGGGCGCTGGCGCTATAGCGTCACGCTCGACACCGATCTACGCGCCCAGCCGCTTTTCCATAACGTCACCCAATTGTGGCGCTGTCTCGGCGACGAATATGGGCACCGCGTTGAGATGCTCACCCGCGAACTGTTGGATGACGGTCCACTATCGATTCGCAGGGTCATTCGCACCGTCCGCACTGACGAGGCACTCTCACCGCAGGACATGTCGTGGGAGGCCATCCTGTCGATGATCTGCGACGGCGTTATCGACTACGACGTGACGCAGCCGATCACCATCAATTCGCTGATCTGGACAAGTGCATCCGGTCCTCCCCGAGCACGCATTCTACCCTTTCATCGCCCGCTTAGGGAGAACGAAGCGCCTTTGGCGAAACCCATCGATCCCTTCCTTGCCGTAACGCTGCGGGGTGCACCTTGAACGCTATCTCGAACATCGAAGCTGATCAGGCACTAGCCCTTATCCCCCGTTTCGACGTCACGATCGACGATCGCTTGCGTTACAACGGGCAGGTGTGGCTCCTCGATCGGCGTCGCGGCGGCACTCTGGACTTTGTCGATCCGCGCACCCGAGAATTGCTGAGCGTCAACGACGAAGAGCTCGCTGGCCTGATCTGCTCGGGCAAGGCCGCAATCTTGCGTGGCCAGTGCGACAGCAAGCATGAGGCTTATGCCTCGGCAGCCGCCGATTTAGACCTGCTCCGGGCACCAGACGTTGAAGATGCCGCACGTAGCAGCGAATATGTTCGAGCGGTGATCCAGGCTGGTCTGGCATATCGGCCAAAAACCACGGCCCTCGAGAAGGTCATTGCCGGCGTCGCTGCGCGCATTGCAGACCCGACCCCGCCACAGGCCTACCTTGTGAAGCGGTGGACGAAGCGTGCGATCGAACGCGCAGCCGCTGCCGGGCGGACCGAAGACGCTGTCACCCCTGGTGACCTGGTTGCCCAGCACGGCTTCAAGGGCAACCGAACAAGTCGCGTTCCCTTCGAGGTGAACAAGATCATTCATCAGGAAATCGACCGGGTTTACCTTACCCGCGAGCGCAAGTCCTTCGACACGCTCGTCAGCACCATCCGAACGCGCGTCCGGCGCGAAAACGAAGGTCGCGATCCCGCCGACCAGTATCAGATCCCCGGCGATAAGGCGGTCCGAAACGCGATCCGGAGCCTTGACCGCGATGTGGTGATTGAACGCCGCTTCGGGTCAATGGCGGTCTACCAGGCTATTGGTCCTGTAGAGCGCCGCGAACGCCCAGAGGCGCCGCTGGACGACGTTGAACTCGACCACACGCCCTGTGATCTGTTTTGCCTGGATGGTATGACGATGGCGCCGCTCGGACGGCCGACAATCGCATTCAGTGTCGATCGATGCACCGGCATGCCGCATGGCCTACATATCGGCTTTGACCCGCCCAGCGCGCACACCGTCCTGCAGTGTCTCCGCAATGGCATTTTCCCTAAAAACTACGTCAAGCATTACGTTGATGCCGGCGTCTGGGACATCAAGCACAGCTGGCCTGTGTTCGGCCGTCCTCGACGCCTATCCGTCGATCGTGCAGCCGAAAACCTCGGGCACGATTTGAAGGCCCTAGCTCCAGACCTCCCCATCAAGGTGATTGACGCAAAAGCAGGTCGCATGCCTCGCCTGAAGGGCGGGATTGAACGGTTCCTCGGCACGCTGAACCGGACCCTGCTGCAGGAGCAGCGCGGGACGACCTTCAGCAACATCGTTGAGCGCGACGACTACGATCCGAAAAAGAACGCGGTGATCACGTTCGAGGAGCTGCTCGAGCTCGTCCATCGCTGGATCATCGACGTCTACATGCGCCGTAAACACAGCGGGATCAACGACGTGCCGATCCGGTTGTGGGCCGAAAAGATCCAGCTCTATCGTCCGGCGCAGGTCGAGAATGCGCAGCAGCTTATCCCGCTGTTCGGGCGTGTGGAGACCCGCACGCTTCGCCGCGACGGCATCCGCTTCCGCAATCTCTTCTACCAATCTCCCGAATTGATGATGCTGTTGAAAAACGCTGCCTTTCTAAAGAAGGCGACGAACGCCCACGGCCGCACAGAGGTACGGTTTCGCTACGATCCATCGAATCTGGAAGCTATTCAGGTCTACCTCCCCCACACCAAGGAACACCTCCGCGTTGCGGTCGAGAAGCGTTCCCGATCGTATGCGCGCGGGCTCTCCTACTGGGCGCACGATGCGATCCTGGCGATGGCGAAAGCACGCGTCGAAGGCGAAATCGACATCGCGGACCTTGAGCATAGCAAGGCGCAGCTCGCGGCTGACATGGATGCAAAGGTGCCCAATTCCTTCAAGGTCCGCGGCAGGGTGAAGATCGCTCGCATGCGGCAAATCGGTGGGGTCGCGCCCTACGGAGATTCGGTCCGCACCACCCCGGAAGGCAGTTTTGAAGATCAGCGGCAGCAGCATTTGGATGCCGAGCACGAGGCGGATGCCGAACGGGACAACGATCTCGCTTGGGAGGATCGTGAACCCGACGAAAAACCCGCTCGGAAGCGACCCCGCAAGGACAAGGCGACGCCGCAGGACACGCCGGTGAAGTCTGTGATCAAACAGCCGAAAACGCGCAAAATTGCGGTTCCACGCGCTGAGGTCACCGACGACCTCGATGACGATATCGATTTCTACGCCAAGGACGCCCCCAAACCGTGAGCACCACCAAGATCGACTGGAACCAGGTGTCGGACGAGGAGCGTCGCAC
The DNA here is from genome assembly GCA_030824725.1 of Sphingomonas sp. Taxonomy (GTDB): domain Bacteria; phylum Pseudomonadota; class Alphaproteobacteria; order Sphingomonadales; family Sphingomonadaceae; genus Sphingomonas. The sequence continues at coordinate 11,607 of JAPJRE010000047.1, read as the reverse complement.
CGCGGCGAACCGCATTTTCGTGCCGCGTGGATTCACCGACGAGTTTCTCGACGCCATGAAGGAATTGCGCGAAGGCGCCGGCGAGGATGCCGAGGCAATGTGCCTCGTCGTCGTAGGTGAGCGCGGGGTGGGGAAAAGCGCCTTCCTCAAGCAATACGCCGCCCAGTTTCCTCCGGTTGAGATCGTCGACGGGAACGTGCTCACCCGGACACGCCCAGTTGTCTACGTCTCCTTCCCCTCCAGTCCGACGCTGAAGGGCGCTGCTGAGGAGTTCGCCCGCGTGCTGCTCGGACAGGAGTCGACTCGCCAAAGTCGAACGCAGCTGACTTCGCTCATCAAGGAGAAGCTGAAGGAACTGCAAGTCGAGATCGTCATCGCGGATGAGTTCCAGCACGTGCAGGAAGAGGGCGTGAAGGGGAAAAGCGCGGTCGCCGACTGGCTCAAGGACATCATCAAGGTGACCGGCGTGCCGTTCGTCCTAGCCGGAATGCCCGAGACCGTCGACATCATCGAGGCGGACGAGCAGCTCTTCAGCCTCACCGAGGAGGCGACCGTCATCTCCGCATACAGCTGGACCGACGTGTCGAGCCGGCGCGCCTGGCAAGCGCTGCTCGCCGAGATCGACAAGCAGCTGCCGTTCAACGAAAGGTCGGATCTCGCCGAGAAGGACACCGCTCGCAACTTGTTCGACTGCACGCAGGGTTACCTGCGCCCCCTGCGCGCCATCCTGCGGATCGCTACGGCCCGGGCAATCAGGAACAATGCAAACCGGCTCGTCTGGGACGATCTTGCAGCCGGCTATCATCGGCTTCCGAAGAGCCCGCTCGTCAAGGGCAATCCGTTCGACCGCAATCGTCTGTTTAACCGCGACTAACGCCGTGACGATTCGACCGCTCAACCGCGTGCCAATTCCCGTGCTTGGCGAGAACGCATATGGCTATGTTCGCCGCTTCGCTGCGTGTCTTGGCTATTCGAAGGTCGATCCGTTCCGACATGCGATGGGCCTACGCGAGTTTGGCCCCACAAGCGAACTGTGGCGATGGGAGCGGCTAGCAGCGCTCGCTGGCTTTCCCGTAGAATCGCTTCTGCACATGCGTTGGCGTGATCCAGCGGCAGGCAAAAACCGAGGCATCGTTTCCTTCCTTGGACAGCCACTGCGGGCCACACACCTCTCCTATGCCCGTATGCGCTTCTGCCCCTCCTGTCTCCGCGAAGATGGGCCACCCGAGCAGCGGATCCTTCGCGACCACTGGGCACTGTTCATGGCGCCGGTGTGCACAAAGCACGCCACCTTGCTCGTCGACACCTGCGACGAGTGCGGAGATCCATTCGAATACCGACGGAAAACCGGCGTCTGGAGCTGCGCTTGCGGAAGGGTGATGTCGGACATCGAACCTCGAGCGGCTTCACCGGCCGCTTGCGACATGGCAATGGCGCTTCACTCCTGCGTCAGTGCTACCGGAGCTACAGGTCATGTCAGCTTGAGCAAGGCCGGCATCCTTCCAGCGCCCTTCTGCAACATGCCACTCAACGACCTTGCCAGCATCGTCGACCGCATTGGAATCGTTGCCGCTACGCCGGCGGATCAGGACGAACCGGTCGACGGCGACAAGCTGAAATATATGGCTGGTCGCATCGACCAGGAACGGTCGATCGCTGATTGCGCCCGCCAGATCGAACATGCCTATCCCATTCTGCGGGACTGGCCCACGGGATTTGAGCGCCTGATCGCAAGCGTCGCCGGCCGAAACCCCGTTCCCGACACCGCTCACAAGGTGCGGCGATTGTTCGCCACCCGGATGGGGCAGCTTCTGCTCGACCCCGTGCGCGGCATAGATGGCAAGCCTATCGGCTTACTGGACGCTGCGCTTAGAGAATGGCTACGCCAAGAACATGGCTATCGCTGGGGCCAGAGGGTGGACCAGCCGAAGATCCCGAAATGGAAGAGTGCGCGGAAGTTCACCACGGCGCCTACAACGACGTCTTCGGACACCATGCTACCAACGAAGATCCAGCACCGTATCCTCAAGTTGCAGACGAACGACACCTTCATGCAGGCGAGCAAGCTGAATGCGCTTATCGCCGAACTATGGACGACGCCGGGGCCACTCATCGTAGCGGCTGAGGCTGACATCCGATCCCGGCAGGAGGTAAAAATTTATGGCCGGCGGACTTTCCCCAAGAACCTATACAGCGTGCGCGACGCGCTGGCCGTTATGGAAAGGCGGCATGGACCATCTCCGCTGACGCGACCTCGTCACGATCGCGGGACCGGGGATCTGATCTAAAACTACGCTTTACGGGTCCAGCGGTCTTCAAAAACACGTCTTATCGGCATGGACTTGACTGTTGCCGTGACTATTTTCTTCAGGCATAGTCCGCTCGAGTTCACCCTTTATGGGGAACGCGACACCCATCTTCCAGACATGCGAAGAGCGCCCGCCGCCCCGTGCGACAGACGCCCTTTCGATTGTGCGGCGCTGTTCAGCGGCCGTTGCGGCAATCGCCACCGTCGATCGCGCGGCCGGCCAGCGCACCCGCGCCCGCGCCGATGATCATGCCGGTGCCGCTGCGGCGATAGGAGCTGCCGCGGCCGATTTCGCCACCCAGCAGGCCACCGGCGATCGCACCCAAAATGGTCCCCGCGGTGCCGTCGCTGCAGCGCTGGCGATAGTTGCGGCCACGATAGGCATAGCGCTGACGGTCGTCACGATAGTCGCGATAGTCACGTGCATCCCGATAGTCACGGTAATCGCCACGATAGTCGCGGTCATAACGGCTATAGCCGTCGCGATAGCCCCAGTCCTGAGCGGCCGCCGGGGTCGCGGCGATCGAACCGGTCATCAGCGTGGCAGCCATGGTGGCGCCGATCAGAAACTTCTTCATGTCTTCATCTCCTCGCAGCGGCAGCGTGTGCCGCCTTCTGACACCTGATTCGCACAGCCGCACTGTTCGCAGCCTGAATGTGCTCGTTAGCCATCGTTCAGCTACGCCATGCGCCCGGAACGGGACGCCGACGCTCGCCTTTACCTGCGGAACCATGACACCTGAGAAACGTTCTTTCCGCCGATTGGAGGGAATCTTCCGCATGTACGATTTCGGTATCCGCCGCGCGCTGACCGGCCTTGGCCCGGCCTATCGGCCGCATGAGACGAACCCCTGCCCCTGTTGCGGCGAATCGCACTGGATGGTCGGCCGGATGACGGCGGAATGCGCCTTTTGCGGCACGGCGCTGCCGCTACACCATGGTGCGGTCAGCGGCAGCGCGCTGCGCGCGCACCCTGCTCAGCCGCCGCTGGCTGCCTGAGCCATGACCAGCATCGCCAACACTTCGCCGATCGAGCGAATCGCCCGCGTCATCGCCGCCGAGATACTGAGCCCCAATGCCGAAGGCGCTGGCGAGCTCGGCCGTCCCGTGAGCGAGATCGTTGACACGATCTGGCCGCGCGAGACCGATCGCGCGCTGGCGGTGCTCCGCACGTTGCGCGAGCCGACCGCGACGATGATCGCGGCCGGCCGCGCCGCCGGCGACGATCCCGCGCGCATCTGGAGCGCGATGGTCAACGCAGCGATCGCCGAGTCTGTCGCGCTCGCCGACTAAGCCGGGTTTGTCGCGGCGACTTTGTTCGCTATGCGCACGCCATGCATGACGCTCCGCTGACGCTCTACAACTCGCTGTCCCGTTCGCTCGAGCCGTTCCAGCCGCTCGACCCCGCCAAGGGCGTGCGCGTCTATTCGTGCGGCCCGACGGTCTACAACTATGCCCATCTCGGCAATCTGCGCGCCTATGTGTTCACCGACACGCTGAGCCGGGTGCTGCGCTGGAAGGGCTATCCGCTAACCCACATCATCAACATCACCGATGTCGGCCACCTCACCTCGGACGCCGATGCCGGCGACGACAAGATGGAAGCGGCCGCGCGCGCCCAGGCGATGAGCATCTGGGACATCGCCGCGCACTATACCGCCGCGTTCAAGCAGAACATCGCCGATCTCAACATCACCGAACCGAGCAAATGGTCGGTGGCGACCGATCACATCCAGCAGATGATCGCCTTCGCCGAAAAGATTGCGCCGGAGCATTGCTACGAGCTCGACTCGGGCCTCTATTTCGACGTCTCGACCGTGCCCGAGTATGGCCGGCTGGCGGGCGCGGCCGACGACGCGGCCGAGGGCCGGATCGAGGCGGTGACCGGCAAGCGCCACCCGCAGGACTTCGCGATCTGGCGCAAGTCGCCGCCGGGCGAGCAGCGCCAGATGGAATGGGATTCGCCCTGGGGCAAGGGCGCGCCGGGCTGGCATCTCGAATGCTCGGTGATGAGCATCCAGTATCTGGGCGCCCCGTTCGACATCCACACCGGCGGCATCGACCATCGCGAGATCCATCACCCCAACGAAATCGCGCAAAACCAGGCCTATTGCGGCTGCGGCGATACCGGCGCGCATTTCTGGATGCACAACAACTTCCTGGTCGACCGCCAGGGCAAGATGTCCAAGTCCAAGGGCGGGTTCACCACGCTGCAGTCGCTGATCGACGCGGGCGTGCACCCCCTCGCCTATCGCCTGCTGTGCCTCCAGGCGCAGTATCGCAGCGAGCTGGAATTCTCGGCCGAGAACCTCGCGGCGGCGCTCACCCGACTGAAGCGGCTGGTGATGACCGTCACCGCGCTCCGGGCGCGCGCCGAGGGCGAAGGCACTGCGCCGGCGGCGTGGCTGGAGAAGCTCGACGCCGCAGTATCAGACGATCTCAACACCCCCAAGGTGCTGCCGGTCCTCGACGACATGCTGGCCGACAAGCGCACCGCGCCCGCCGACCGGCTGGCCGCACTCGCCGAGTTCGACAAGGTGCTGGGTCTGCGACTCGCCGAGCTGACCCGCGAGGAACTGCGCGTGCGGCCCAAGGGCGCGACGATCACGCCCGAGGAAATCGGCGACCTGCTGGTCGAACGCAAGGAAGCGCGGGTGGTGAAGGATTTCCAACGCTCCGACCGGATCCGCGACGATCTCGTCGCGGCGGGGATCGAGGTGATGGACGGCGATCCGCTCGGCTGGGACTGGAAGCCGGCGCTGTAAGCAAAAACGCCTCCCCGACACGGGGAGGAATTTGCTTGCCATCCCGCCGGTACCTCCCCCACAAAACGCGACGAATTTTCGGGGGAAGCAATGCGCGGGCAAGTGTTGGGGGTGGATCGGTCGAGCGGCGAAGGCCAGATTTCGGGGGAAGACGGCAGCCGCTATGTCTTCACCGAGGAAGACTGGAGCGACAGCCGCCACCCCGCGGTCGGCGCCAAGGTCGATTTCGACGTCGACGGCAAGCGCGCCCGCCGCATCTTTCGCCTGCTGGAAGGCGGCGACCTGCCGGCCCCGGTGGGCGAACCGCGCAGCAAGATCGTCGCCGCGGTGCTCGCGCTGTTCCTGGGCACGCTCGGCATCCACCGTTTCTATCTCGGCCGCACCGGATCGGGCGTGGTGATGCTGCTGCTCACCTGCACCGTCGTCGGATTGCTGATCACCGGTATCTGGGCCTTCGTCGACGCGATCCGCTACCTGCTGATGAGCGATGCCGAGTTCGCCCAGCGCTATCCGCGCCGCTGATCAGGCGGCGAGGAATTCGGGCACCAGCCCCCAGACCTGCTCCAGCTGTTCGCGCGTGATGCTGTAGGGCGGCATCACGTACACGGTGTTGCCGAGCGGGCGGAGCAGCACGCCGCGGTCGCGCGCAAAGGCCATCAACCGAGGCGCAATCGCCGAGAGATAGGTATTTTCCGGCTGTGCGATCTCCAGCGCCGCGATCGTGCCCATGCGACGGTGGCCGACCAGGCCGGGCACGCCGGCAAGCCGGTCGAGCGCCGCCTGCTGCCATTCGCCCAGCCGGGCGATCCGCGCCAGCACCGGCTCGTCGCGCCAGATGGCGAGGTTCGCCACGGCGGCGGCGCAGGCGATCGGGTTGGCGGTGTAGCTGGAGGAGTGGAAGAACATCCGCGCGCGATCCTCGGACCAATGCGCCTGGAAGATCGGCGCGGTCGCCAGCGTCACCGCCAGCGGGATCGCGCCGCCGGTGATACCCTTCGATAGGCACAGGATGTCGGGCACCACGCCCGCCTGTTCGCAGGCGGTGAGGGTGCCGGTACGGCCCCAGCCGGTCATCACTTCGTCGGCGAGGAACAGGACGTCGTGGCGCGCGCAGATCGCCCGCATCTCGGCGAGCAGCGCGGGGGTGTAGAACAGCATTCCCCCTGCCCCCAGCACCAGCGGCTCGACGATGAAGGCGGCGGCACCCGCGCGGCACTCGGCCTCCAGCGCGTCGAGCGTCGCCTGCTCGGCGCCCGCGCTGGGGAACGGAAGGGTGCCGACGTCGAACAGCAGCGGCTGGTAGGGCCGGTTGAACACGCCGCGCGCACCGACCGACATGCCGCCTATCGTGTCGCCGTGGTAGCTGTGCTCGAGGACGAGGATGCGGCTGCGGTCCTCGCCGCGATTGTGCCAATAGCCGAGCGCCATCTTGAGCGCGACTTCGACCGCGGTGGAGCCGCTGTCGCTGAAGAACACATGTTCGAGCGCGCGCGGCAGGATGCCCCGCAGCCCGGCGGCGAGCGTCTCGGCGGGCTCGTGGGTCCAGCCGGCGAAGATGATCTGGTCGAGCTTGCCCGCCTGTTCGGCGATCGCCGCCATGATGCGCGGGTTGCAATGGCCGTGCGTCGTCACCCACCAGGACGAGATCGCGTCGATGAAGCTGCGACCGTCGGCGGTGTGGATCACCGCGTCGCGGGCATGGCGGACCATCGGGATCGGTTCGCCCAGCCCGTGCTGGGTGAAGGGGTGCCAGACCGACGACATCAGGCGAAGTCCGCCAGGTCGAACGCGTCGGCAAAGGCCTGGGCGAGTGCGGCCGACGTGAGCTCGGGCAGCATCGGCAGGCGGCCGAGCCGCTTGACCTTGCCGATCGCGGCGATCGTCGCCTCGCTGTCCTCGACCGCGTCGCCGACGAACGCGATGCCGTGGATCGGCACGCCCCGCGCGCGGAGTGCCTCGATCGAGAGCAGGCTGTGGTTGATCGTGCCGAGCGCGGTGCGCGCGACCAGCACCACCGGCTTGCCCCAGCGGGCAAAGACATCGGCATAGAGGATCTCGCGCGTCACCGGCACCAGCGCGCCGCCTGCGCCTTCCACCACCAGCGGCCCGTCGACACTCGGCAGCGCGAGGCGATCGAGGTCGATCGTCACGCCGTCGATCTCGGCGGCCAGATGCGGCGAGCAGGGCGTGACCAGGCGGTAGGCTTCCGGGAGGATATGCCCGATCGGCAGGCCCGAGAGCGCTGCCGTACGTTCGCTGTCGCTGCCGTCGTCGAGCCCGGCCTGAACGGGTTTCCAGTAGCGCGCGCCCAGCGCACCGGCGAGCGCGGCGGCGAACACGGTCTTGCCGATGCCGGTATCGGTACCGGTGACGATGAAGGTCTGAGTCATGCTGCGATGGGCTCGGTTGCGGGGAGAAGCGTCGCCAGCCGCTCCGCGAGCGCGGCGATCTGGCCGGTCGACACATTGTTGGTGATCGAGATGCGCAGGCGCGCAGTGCCCGCGGGGACGGTCGGCGGGCGGATACCGCGCACGTCGAAACCGCTTTCCTGCAGCGCGCCGGCGACCGCCATGGTCCGCACATCGTCGCCGAGGATCAGCGGCAGGATCTGGGTGTCGCCCGGCGCTACGCCGAGCGGCGCGAGCGCGGCACGGGCGGCGGCGACCCGCTCGGCCAGCGCGGAGCGGAGATCGTCCCCCTCCGCCACGATCCGCAGCGCCGCGCGCACGGCAGCGGCCATCAGCGGCGACGGCGCGGTGGAGAAGATGAAGGCCCGGCCGCGGTTTACAAGAAAGTCGCGGACGATCGCCGGACCGGTGACCAGCGCGCCTTCGCAGCCCAGCGCCTTGCCGCAGGTGTGCAGCGTGATCAGGTTTGCGGTCGGGAGGCCATACGCCAGCCCCTGCCCCTGCGGGCCGTAGACGCCAGTCGCGTGCGCCTCGTCGACGAGCAGGATCGCGCCCTCGGCCTCGGCCAGCGCAGATAGCTGGGCCAGCGGCGCGACATCGCCGTCCATGCTGTAGAGGCTCTCGACCGCGATCCAGACACGCCCCGCCCCGCCCTCGCGACGCCAAACGGTGATCGCCTCGGCGAAGGCGGCGACATCATTATGCGCGGCCTGCCGGGTTTCTGCGCGACCCAGCCGCATGCCCTCATGCGCGCTGGCATGGACGAGCGCGTCGAACAACACGAGGTCGCCGCGCTGGGGCAAGGTGGCGAGCAGCGCCGCGTTGGCCGCATAGCCGCTGGAGAAATACAACGCCGACTCGCGCCCGAAGAACGCCGCCGCCTCGGCCTCCAGCGCTTCATGCTCGGCATGGTTGCCGCGCAGCAGCCGCGAGCCGCCCGAGCCGATCGGCACGCCTCGTGCCAGCGCCGCCGCCACTGCGTCGCGCAGCGCCGGCGAACCGGAAAGGCCGAGATAATCGTTGGACGCGAAGTCCGCGCCCTCGCGGTCGATCAGCCTGCGGCCGCGCCCGCGGGCAGCAAGATCGGCAAGGTCGCGCGCCTGTGCTTCGAATGCGTGCATCGCGGCGCGGCTACACCCGGTGGCGCTCGCGTGCAATCGCCCATCTTTACCCCGCCGGGGTAAGAAAACGCTTGCCTTCATTTACCCCAGCCGGGTAAGAAGCCGGCATGACGACGTTAGCCGGTTCCAAGATCCGCCAGTTTCGCGAGGAACGCACCCTCACCCGCGCCGCCTTCGGCGCCTGGTTCGATACACCAGGCTCCACCGTGCAGGGCTGGGAGACCGACGGCAAACGCGCCAACACCAAGGTGATGAACCAGATCGCGGCGATGGGAATCGCCGAGCATGCGGACTGGCACGTCGCCGTCCGTGACGTGGAGAGTGCAATGGCAAGCTGGACCCCCGATAGCTGGACGCGCGCCGAAGCGCGCCAGATGCCGCAATATCCGGACAAGGGGGCGCTCGACGCCGCGACCCGGCAGCTGAGCAGCTATCCGCCTTTGGTCTTCGCCGGCGAGGCGCGAGAGCTTACGGCCGAACTGGGCAAGGTCGCGCGCGGCGAGGCCTTCCTGCTGCAGGGCGGCGACTGCGCCGAGAGCTTCGCCGAGTTCCACCCGAACAACATCCGCGATACCTTCCGGGTGATCCTGCAGATGGCGGTGGTGCTCACCTTCGCCTCCAAGCTGCCGACGGTGAAGCTCGGCCGCATGGCCGGCCAGTTCGCCAAGCCGCGCTCGGCCGATACCGAGGTGATCGACGGCGTCGAGTTGCCCAGCTACCGCGGCGACAATGTCAACGACATCGCCTTCACGCCCGAGGCGCGGATTCCCGATCCGCAGCGGATGGTGCAGGGCTACAGCCAGTCGGCGGCGACGCTCAACCTGCTCCGCGCCTTTGCAAATGGCGGCTATGCGAATTTGCATCAGGTGCACAAGTGGACGCTCGACTTCATGGGCAAGAGCCCCTGGTCGGCCAAGTTCGCCGATGTCGCCGACCGGATCGGCGAAGCGCTCGACTTCATGGAGGCGTGCGGGATCAACCCCGATACCGTGCCGCAGCTCAAGGGCACCGACTTCTACACCAGCCACGAGGCGCTGCTGCTCCCCTATGAGCAGGCGCTGACCCGGCAGGACAGCCTGACCGGCGACTGGTACGATACCTCGGCGCATTTCCTGTGGATCGGCGACCGCACCCGCTTCGAAGGCTCGGCGCATGTCGAGTTCCTGCGCGGCATCGGCAACCCGATCGGGATGAAGTGCGGGCCGAGCCTCGAGCCCGACGCGCTGCTGCGGCTGCTCGACACGCTCAACCCGGGCCGCGTGCCGGGGCGGATGACGCTGATCACCCGCTATGGCCATGACAAGATCGAGGCGGGCCTGCCCAAGCTGGTCCGCGCCGTGAAGCGCGAGGGTCATCCGGTGGTGTGGAGTTGCGACCCGATGCACGGCAACGTCGTCAAGGCGGCGAACGGCTACAAGACGCGGCCGTTCGACCGGATCCTCGCCGAGGTGCGCGGCTTCTTCGCCGTCCACCGCGCCGAGGGCACCTTCGCCGGCGGCATTCATGCCGAGATGACCGGACAGAATGTGACCGAATGCACCGGCGGCGCGATCGCGATCACCGAACAGGGCCTGGCCGATCGCTACCACACGCATTGCGACCCGCGACTCAATGCGGGTCAGAGCCTGGAACTGGCGTTCCTGCTCGCCGAAATGCTCAACGACGAAATGGCGGAGCGCCGCAAGGCCGCGGCCTGACGCCCGGAGGGCGCGTTGCTCAGCGGAGAAGCGCGCCCGCCAGCGCCCACAGACCATAGCCTAGCGCGAATACCAGCATCCAGGCGAGCACCGCGCTGCCGACGATGATCGCCAGCCGGGTGCGGACCGAGAATTTCGCTTCCTTGGCAGGCGCGCTCCACCCCTCGACCACCGGCGGGGTGGCCTGCGGCGTCGGCAGCGGCGTCTTGGGGAAGGCGATCGGTGTCGCGACGGGGCCGGACACTGCGCTGCGCAGGTCCGCATCACTGAGCGGCGCGAGGAACTCGCAGCCATAGATGCCAGCGGTGCCCCACACGACCCTTGCCTCGCGCGTGCCGATCCCGGCGATGCCGAGCGCGATCGCGTCGCCCACCTTGAGCTCGGCGCCCGCGACGACGCGGAAGCCGCCATGCGACAGATCCTCGATCGTCACGTCGACCGGCGCCCAGTCCGAATCGCGGAGCGTCGCCTCGAGCTCCACGGTGTGGCGTTCGGCCCAGCGTCCGTCCTGATACAGTCGTGCCGCGATACCCATAAGCGCTCCACTGGCGTGCGTTGGGAGTCGCTTTGCATGCGCAGGCGTTGCGAGGCGGTAAACGCTGCGAAAATTATCTTAGGAATTCATGGTTAATGAAGGCTTCGCGGCACGCTCGCGACAATTTCGTCGCGCCGCGGCAAACAAGCGACACGCAGGTGCAACATGGGGCGGGCACATCCGGCCGTGTCGACGCGTTTCGTTCCCCCTCGCGTCGACTCTCCGCGAACTAACGGGGCAGTCCTCCGGGACTGCCCCGGCCTTTTTCGGGGCTCAGGCATAGAGGTTGACCACCTCGGCCCCCGCGCCTTCCGACTCAAGCAACAGCGTGCGATGGCAATGGCACGGATCGCGCTCGTAGCAGAGCAACGCGCTCGGCTTTTCCGCTGCCAGCGCCAGCATCTGCGCGACCTGCGCCTGCGCTTCGGGCAAGCCGAGCTGCATGTCGTAGACTTCGCGCAAGGTCGCCACGTCGCCCTTCCTGGCTGCATCGCGCCCGCGCTTGGGGGTGCCGAGCTGCTTGAGATGGACATAGTCAATCCCGGCCTCGCGCAGGCTTGCGGCAAGGCTCGACTTGGAGAAGCCCGGCCGGCGCGACAGCGGCAGCGCGCGCACATCGATCACCCGCTGCACGCCCGCCCTGGTCAGCGCGGCGAGGAACTCGGCCATGGTGGTGGCTTCATAGCCAATGGTGAAGATCTTCATCGGGGCTCCTTCGCGAAGCAGAATGCACGGGCCCCGGACTTCGCCGCAATCGCTATCCAGCCATTGAC
>JAPJRE010000046.1 GCA_030824725.1 Sphingomonas sp. | reverse complement strand
CCCTCGATGTACAACCGGGTGCACCACACCGAGATGCCGTGCGCGGGCGACACCCTCGCCGAAGGCATCGCGGTGAAATATCCGGGCAACGTCACGGCGAAGATCGTCGAGGCGCTGGTCGACGACATCGTGCTGGTCGGCGAGCGCCGGCTGGAAGAGGCGGTGAGCCTGCTGCTCCAGATCGAGAAGACGGTGGTCGAAGGGGCAGGGGCCGCGGGCCTCGCTGCGCTGCTGTCGGAGCCCGAGCGCTTCAAGGGCAAGACCGTCGGCACCATCCTGTGCGGCGGCAATATCGATACCCGGCTGCTGGCGAACGTGCTGCTGCGCGACCTCGCCCGCTCGGGCCGGCTCGCGCGCCTGCGCATCCGGCTGCAGGATCGCCCGGGCGCGCTGTTCCATGTCGCGCGGATCTTCCACGAGCAGGGCGTCAACATCATCGAGGTCTATCACCAGCGCGTGTTCACCTCGCTGCCCGCCAAGGGTCTGGTGACCGACATCGAATGCGAGACGCGCGACCGCAACCATCTCGATCGCCTGATCACCGCGCTGCGCCGCGCGCAGTATGAAGTGAGCATGGTCGAGTCCGCCTGATGCGTACGCTGTTCTCGACCCTGCTGTACCAGCAGCCGCTGGGCGACGACGCGCTGGTCGCCGATCTCGAAACCTCGTGCCTGCAACTGGCCGAGGATGATAGCGCCGGCCGGCGCTGGTGCCGCGAGAACCACTATCGCGGCTATACCAGCTATGCCTCGCTCGACGACCTGCCGATCCGCGACCCAGCCTTCGCCGATCTCAAGCGGCTGCTCGACAAGCATGTCGCCAAGTTTGCCGAGGCCTGCGCGTTCGACCTCGCCGGCCGCAAGCTCAAGCTCGACAGCCTCTGGGTCAACGTGCTCGACGGCAAGGGCGGGCACGGCGCGCACATCCACCCGCACAGCGTCGTCTCTGGCACCGTCTATGTGGCGCTGCCGCAGGGCGCGCGCGGGCTCAAGCTGGAAGACCCGCGGCTCGCGATGATGATGGCCGCGCCGACGCGGCGGCCCGATGCGCCGGAATCGCTCCAGCCGTTCATCGAAGTGGTGCCGGACGTGGGCACCGTGCTGCTCTGGGAAAGCTGGCTGCGCCACGAAGTCCCGCCGGGCGCCGCCAAGGAAAAGCGGATCAGCGTCAGCTTCAACTATCGCTGGTAGCGCTTCAGAGCGACGCGACCTGCACCACCGATCGCGCGAGCCTATCGGCATGCGGCGCAGTGGCGTGGGCGACGAACGCCGCGCAGGTGCCGAGCGCGGCACCGATGAGCAGACAACGCGAAATAGCCATGGACGGACTCCTCAAACGACACAGGATCCACAGTCCATTATAGTGAAGACGGCGCTTACCATGGTGCTGCCCGCGCTTTTACGGAGCCCGCAGGTGACGTTCGCCCCGATCATGCCTATGTTGCGGGCCAATGGCTAAGAACAGAACAAGCGCAGGGTTGCCGACGCGGCAGCAGATTCTCGATTTCATCGCATCGTCCGACACGCCCGCCGGCAAGCGCGAGATCGCCAAGGCGTTCGGGCTGAGCGCGCAGGACAAGATCCTGCTCAAGGCGCTCCTCAAGGACATGAGCGACGAGGGGCTGATCGACGTCGCCCCCGGCCGCGCCTTCCACAAGATGGGCGGGCTGCCCAAGGTGACCGTGCTGCGGATCACCGACGTCGATGGCGACACCACCTGGGCGGTGCCCGAGCGCTGGGAAGCCGAGCATGTCCCCGCGCCGCGGCTGCGCGTCCGCGAGCTGCGCGGCAAGCGCTCGGCGCTGGGGGTGGGTGACCGCATCCTCGCGCGCACCGAAGAGGCCGGCAACGGCTGGATCGCGCATCCGATGAAGCAGCTTGCCCGCGGCGAGGAACTGATGCTCGGCGTGCTCCACGAAGAGGGCGGCAAGCTGTGGCTGCAGGGCGTGGAGAAGAAGGAGCGGCGCAGCTGGCCGGTCTCCGACGCCGGCGGTGCCGAGGTCGGCGACCTGGTGCTGGCGGAAAAGGCCGGCCGTCCGCCGCGGATTACCGCGCGGGTGGTCGAGCGCCTCGGCGATCCGTTCGCGCCGCGCAGCTTCTCGCTGATCGCTATCCACCGCCACGGCATCCCCAATGTCTTCTCCGAGGAACTGCTCGAAGAGGCTGAGCGCGTCGCGAAGCAGCCGCTGGGCGAGGGGCGCGAGGATCTGCGCCACCTGCCGATCGTCGCGATCGATCCCGCCGATGCGCGCGACCATGACGATGCCGTCTGGGCGACCCCCGACGACGACCCCGCCAACGAGGGCGGCTGGAAGGCGATCGTCGCGATTGCCGACGTGTCCTTCTACGTCCGCCCCGGTTCGGAGCTCGATCGCGAGGCGCGCAAGCGGGGCAATTCGGTCTATTTCCCCGATCGCGTCGTGCCGATGCTGCCGGAGGTGCTGTCGGCCGACGTCTGCTCGCTCAAGGAAGACGTGGATCGTGCTGCGCTGGCCTGCCATCTGCAGGTGACCAGGAGCGGCGCGCTCAAGAGCTGGCGCTTCACCCGGGCGGTGGTGCGGCTGGCGGCGAACATCGCCTATGAGGACGCGCAGGCGGCGATCGACGGCGAACTGGAGAACCCGCTGACCGAGACGGCGCTGCGGCCGCTCTGGGACTGCTGGCACGCGCTCAACGCCGCGCGCGACAAGCGCGAGCCGCTGGACCTGGACCTGCCCGAGCGCCGCATCGTGCTCGACGAGAAGGGCCGCATCCTCTCGGTCGCGCCGCGCGAGCGGCTCGATGCGCACAAGCTGATCGAGGATTACATGATCGCCGCGAACGTCGCCGCCGCCAAGGCGCTGGAGGCGAAGAAGACGCCGGTGATGTACCGCATCCACGAGCCCCCGGCGCGCGAGAAGCTCACCGCGCTCAAGGAGTATCTCAAGACCTTCGACATCGAGTTCGCGCTCGGCCAGGTGATCCGCCCGGCCACGTTCAACCGCATCCTCGACCGCGTCGGCGAGGAAGAGTTCCGTCCGCAGGTGATGGAGCAGGTGCTGCGCACCCAGACCCAGGCCTATTACGGCCCGGAGAATGTCGGCCATTTCGGCCTCGCACTCGGCTCCTACGCGCACTTCACCTCGCCGATCCGCCGCTACGCCGATCTGGTCGTCCACCGCGCGCTGGTCGACGCCTATCGGCTCGGGCCGGGTGGGCTGACGGCGGAGGAAGCCGGCAGCATGGACCGGATCGGCCAGTCGATCAGCCAGCTCGAACGCCGCGCGATGGAGGCCGAGCGCGAGACGATCGACCGCTATGTCGCCGCCTATCTCGCCGCGCATATCGGCGAGGTGATGGAGGCGCGGATCACCGGCGTGCAGAATTTCGGCTTCTTCGCCACCGTCGAGGGCGTCGGCGGCGATGGCCTTGTCGCCGCGCGCGACCTGGGTGCCGAGTATTTTCACTTCGACGAGGCGGGCAAAAGGCTGGTCGGCGAGCATAGCGGCGAGGCATTCACCCTCGGCCAGCGGATCGAGCTGCGGCTGGTGGAGGCGAACCCCGTCTCGGGCGCGCTGCGCTTCGAGCTGCCCGACGGCAAGGGATCGGCGGGCGGCCCGCAGCGCACCGGCCGGCCGGGCAAGGGGGCGCCCAAGCGGGTGATCCACCGCCGCGGCCGCCCGGGCAACATCCGCCACAACGGGCGCAAGCGCTGAGGCGAGGCGCTGCCGGGGCGGCCGCCTGGCAGCGCTGTCCAAAAACCGTGCAAAGCCGGAACGGGCGCGCTACAAGCTGGCATAGAGAGCATGTTGCAATGCCAAAATGACGTTTGTCCGCGAAGGAGTGAGAATGTCCAGCCGCCCGACGATCAAGGAAGTCTCGAAGATCGCCGGCGTATCCTTCAAGACGGTCTCCCGCGTCCTCAACAACGAAAAGCATGTGAGCGACGAGACCCGGCGGCGGGTCGAGGAAGTGGTGGCGCAGCTCAACTTTCGGCCCAGCCACGCCGCACGCACGTTGGCGGGGCGGCGCTCGTTCCAGGTGGCGCTGCTCTACGACAATCCCAGCCCCTATTATGTCTTCCACATTCAGGCCGGCGCGCTGGAGCGCTGCGGCGAGCTTGGCTACCGCCTGCTGATGCAGCCGATCGACAGCAGCGAGCGCGATCTGGTGCCGGATGTGCTGGCGCTGGTCGACGAGGCGCATCTCGACGGGCTTATCCTCTCCCCGCCGCTGACCGAGATGCCCGAACTGCTCGAGGCGCTCGACAAGCGCAATCTGCCCTATGTTCGGATCGCGCCCGGCCTGCGCAAGGATCATGGGCTCGCCACCACCATGGACGACGTGGGGGCTGCGCGGGAGATCACGCGGCACCTGATCGATCTGGGGCACCGCGCGATCGCCTTCATCCGCGGGCCGGAGAGCCACGTGTCCTCGGCCGATCGTCTCGCCGGCTATCGGCAGGAGCTGGAGGCGCATGGGTTGCCCTTCGATCCCGCGCTGGTGATCGCGGGCGATTACAGCTTCCAGTCCGGCGGTGCGGCGGCGCGGGCCCTGTTCGCGCGCGATCCGCGCCCGACGGCGATCTTCGCCGGCAATGACGACATGGCGGCGGGCGCGCTCGCCGCTGCGCACGAGGCGGACATCGCGGTGCCCGATGCGCTGTCGATCGCCGGGTTCGACGATTCCGATCTCGCCCGCGCGGTGTGGCCGCCGCTCACCACCATCCGCCAGCCGGTGCGCGAGCTCGCCTATGCCGCGGCGGACCTGATGCTGGCAGGCAACGCGGTCGCGCCGCAGGTGATGCTGCACCACGAGTTGAAGGTCCGCGCGACGACCGGCTCCGCGCCGGAGGGTTGATCTGCGCTGAATCCTCCCCCGCCCGTGCGGGCTATTGCATTTGAAGGGCAGGAAAGCGGCGCATCAAAAGTCGTCGTCATTCCTGCGAAGGCGAGATTCTATAGTCCTTGGCGGTCGGGGAAAGAACCGCCCGTTCAGCGCCAATGGATCCCCGCCTTCGCGGGGATGACGAGGTATCTGGCCAATATGCGATTGCTCTGTCGGCCCCGGCGGGAACGCTACGCTGGCGCCGACCGCCATCCCGCCCCGGGACGCCGTTAACCATGCTTGCCGCTGGGCGAAATCCTAAACGGCGCGTTAACTTCGTGCCATGCAGCAGCCCTTCGCCCTACGCGGCACCCGCCGCCATCCGTTCCGCCGCCATGTGCGGCAGGTGGTCGCGCGCCAGCGCAAGGCGAGCGAGGACGGCGACGTGAAGCTCTTTGCTTTGAGCTTCACCGCCTTCTTCGTCTGCTTCTACACCTTCCTGCTCTAACCAGGCCTCAGGCCTCGGCGGCGTCGTCGCGGCGGGGCACGTCGCCTTCCTGGTGCAGCTTGCGCGCGCACCAGGCCGAGGCTAGCGCCAGCACCGCCACCACCCATAGTGCATCCTCGACATTGACGCCCGGGATACGGGTGAAGCCGAAGATGCCCACCGACCCCAGCACCATCGCGCCGGAGTTGACGACGTTGTTCGCCGCCACGGTGCGCGCGGTCTGCGACTTTTCGACGGTGGTGGTCAGGAAGGCGTAGAGCGGAACGACGAACATGCCGCCGGTGGTGGCGATCATGATCAGGTCGCCCAGCGCATGCCACGCCGCCGGCATCTGGACGAAGTCCATCGTCTTGAGCAGCGGGCCTTCGTGGACCGGCCAATAATGGGCGGTGAAGTGGAAATCGATGACGAATACCGTCATCGCCAGCACCGAGGGCACGCAGTAGCGCGCGGAGACATTGCCCTTGAGCAGCTTGTTGATGATCACCGATCCGATCGCGATGCCGATCGAGAAGATGCCGAGGAACACGCTCGCGACGTCCTTCTGGGCGTGGAACACGTTCTTGACGAGCGGCGGGAAGAGTACCCCGAGCACCGCCGCGATCGACCAGAACACGCTGATCGAGACGATCGCGAGGAACAGCCGGCGGATGTGCATCGTCGCCGAGATCAGCCGGGCGGAGGCGCGGAAGATGTTGAGGTCGATCTCCAGATGCGTCAGCGGCGGCGCGGGCGGAATCTGCAGCGAGGCGAGCCAACCGACCAGTGCCACGCCGATCACCGCGAAGGCGGCGGCGTGCGCGCTGATCAGCCCGCCGGCGATGGTGCCGCACAGGATCGCGACATAGGTGCCCGCTTCGATCATGCCGGTGCCGCCCAGCACGTCGTCCTCGGCCAGATGCTGCGGGAGGACCGCGTACTTGATCGGCCCGAAGAAGGTGGAGTGCACCCCCATGCCGACCAGCGCGACCAGCATCAGCGGCAGGCTCTTCAGAAAGATGCCGGCGGCGCCAACCAGCATGATGCCGACCTCGGCCGCCTTGATGATCCGCATGATCTTGGCCTTGTCATGCGTATCGGCGAGCTGGCCGGCCAGTGCGGAGAAGAGGAAGAAGGGTAGGATGAAGATGCCGGTGGCTATCGCGCTGAACTGCGTCTCCTGCTCCACCGAGTTGAAAATCTGGTAGGTCGCGAAAAAGATCATCGCGTTCTTGAAGAGGTTATCGTTGAACGCTCCCAGGAACTGCGTGATGAAAAGGGGCAGGAACCGGCGCTCCTTCATGAGCCCGAGCGCACCGATCATTCGATAAAAGCTCCCCTGCTGCGGTCTTCCGCATGGTGAAGGGGCGGCATACCGGGGGGCGGGCGCGGCTTCAATCGATTAATCGGAACAGGATGGAGGGCAGGTGGAGAACGGGTTGAGAGAAGTCGCGATCGAGCCCGTAGCCGTGCCGGCGAGCCTGGCTGGGGCGGTGGCAGGGCGAGCCTGGTTCCGTGACCGCGTCGGCCAGTCGAGCTGCGCTGTCTATCGGCTGGCGCGGGCGGGGGAGGACGACCTCTATCTGAAGATGGCGGGGGCGGAGACGCTCTCGGACCTGGTCGACGAGATGGCGCGGCTGCGCTGGCTTGGCGGATACCTGCAGGTGCCCCCGCTGCACGGCTTCGCGCTGGAAGCGGGCCAAGGCTGGATGCTCACCGGCCGGCTGCCGGGGCACACCGCCTATCAGCTGCTGGCGGAGGATCCCGCCGCCGCGCCCGCGCTCGCCGGACTGCTGGCGCGGTTCCTGCGGCGACTGCACGCGATTCCCGTCGAGCGCTGCCCGTTCAACGCTGACCATGCGCTGCGGCTCGCGGCGGCGAAGGATCGGATGGACGCCGGGCTGGTCGAGGAAGACGCGTTCGACGCGGCGCGGCTGGGCAGATCGGCGGAAGAGGTTTGGGATGAGATGATTGCCGCGATGCCCGCCGCGTTCGACCGGGTAGTCACGCATGGCGACTTCTCGCTCGACAATCTGCTGGTGTCGGACGGAGCCGTCACCGGCTGCATCGATCTGGGACGGGTCGGCATCGCCGATCGCTGGCAGGATCTCGCGATCCTCTGGCACAGCCTGGCGGAGTTTGGCGACGAGGCCGCCGCGGCGATGCTCCAAGCCTATGGAATCGCGGTTGATCCCGCCAGACTCGCCTTCCATCTCAGGCTCGACGAATTCTTCTGATCGCGCCTGCCTTTGGCCCTCCCGCTCGGCCAATGCCGGTGCTAGGGCTTTGCCGATGCTGACGTTGCCGAACATTCTCACCCTGTCGCGCATCTTCATGGTGCCGTTGCTGGTGGGGTTCCTGTGGTGGCCGCATTGGGCGCCAGGATATGCCATCGCCTTCGCGCTCTACTGCCTGATGGGCATCACCGATTATTTCGACGGCTATCTGGCGCGCGCGCAGGGGACCGTATCGAAGCTCGGCGTGTTCCTCGATCCGATCGCCGACAAGATCATGGTCGCCGCCGTCATCCTGATCCTGGTAGGCAAGGGGGTGATCGCCGACTGGCACATCATCGCCGCGCTGGTGATCCTCTTGCGCGAGATCGCCGTATCGGGGCTGCGCGAGTTTCTGGGCGGCATCCAGGTTTCGGTGCCGGTATCCCGTCTCGCCAAGTGGAAGACGACGCTGCAACTGGTGTCGCTGGGCGCGCTGATCCTTTCGGGTGCGGTGCCGGGCTGGGGCTGGGTATTGCTCGTGGGGATCACCACGCTGTGGGGTGCTGCGGTGCTGACAGCGATCACCGGCTGGGACTATCTCCGCGTCGGCCTGAGCCACATGGACAGCTGATGACCATTTCGATGCTCTATTTCGCCTGGGTGCGCGAGGCGGTAGGGACCGGCGAGGAGCAGGTCGATCCGCCCGGGGCGGTGCGCAACGTGGCGGACCTGATCGACTGGCTTTCGCAGCAGAGCGACGGCCATGCCGCCGCCTTCGCCGAACCCGCGAGGCTCCGCGCCGCGATCGACCAGCGCTTCGTGCCGCTCGATGCGCTGCTGGGCAATGCGCGCGAAGTCGCGATTTTCCCGCCGGTGACGGGCGGATGATCCGCGTCTCGGTCGATCCCGCGCCGATCGAGCTCGGCGTCGAAGTCGCCGCGCTGGAGGGGCGGGGCGCCGGCGGCGTCGCCACCTTCACCGGCGTGGTGCGGACCGACGACGGGGTCGAGGCGCTGGAGCTCGAGCATTATCCTGGCATGACCGAGGCGGCGCTCTGCGCGCTGGCGGAGGCGGCGATCGATCGCTGGAACCTGCTCGGCGTCACTATCGTCCACCGCGTCGGGCGGATGACCGCGGGCGAGCGGATCGTGTTCGTCGGCACCGCGGCAGCGCACCGGCGCGAGGCGCTGGAGGCCTGCGCCTATTTGATCGACCGGCTCAAGACCGACGCGCCCTTCTGGAAGCGCGAATGGCTGGCGGGCGGCACGCGCTGGGTGGAACCGCGGACTACTGACACGGAGGCGGCTGCCGGCTGGGCATAGCTGTACAGGATATTCCATGATGTTTGTACGCGCATGACCAAGCCGATGCACCTCAACGTCCGAGTCTCCGGGCCCTTGAGCGAATTCGTCGCCCGCAATGTTGGCGAGGACGGGCTGTACGAGAATGTCAGCGAGTATGTCCGCGACCTGATCCGCCGCGACAAGGAACGGGTCGAGCGCGAGATGTTCGAGACGCTGAAGGCCGAACTGCAGCGCGCCTTTGCCACGCCGGACGAGGAGTATGTCGAGGTTACGGCGGACGAGGTGATACAGCGCAACCGGGCGCGGCGCGCCACACGATGAGCGTCTTCTGCGTCGAACCGACGGCCGATCAACGGCTCGACGAAATTTACGAGTTCACCGCGGATCTTTGGGGTGAACGGCAGGCGGATCTCTACATCCAGCGCCTTTTCGATCGGTTTGCCGCGATTGCCGCGAGGGGGGTCCCGTGGCGTGCACTGCCACCCGACTTCGGTGTGCCGCTCTATTTCGCGCGGGCCGAACACCACGTCGTGTAGTGGCGTGAGCGGGCGGATGGTGCGATCGGCATCGTCACCATCCTCCACGAGCGCATGCACCAGCTGGAGCGGCTCCGCGCCGTCTGGGAGCCCTAGGTCCGCGCCGCCGTCAGCACGTCTGCGAGCAGCCTGAAATCACGCTCGCGCGGAGATGCCTTGCGCCAGACCAGTGCGATGTTGCGAGAGGCATTGGCCGAATCCAGCGGGCGCGCCTTGACCGAGGTGTGCTCGAGGATGCCGGCGTCCACCGCCATCTCCGGCAGCATCGTCACCCCCAGGCCATTGTCGACCATCTGCACCATGGTGTGGAGCGACGTGCCGAGCATCGTCGCCTCGGCGCGCACCTCGGGCCGGTTGCAGGCGGCCAGCGCATGGTCCTTCAGGCAATGGCCGTCTTCCAGCATCAGCAGCCGCGTCTCGTCGATCGCGTCGGGATGGATCGTCGCGGTCGGGTCCATCTCGCCGTCGCGGAAGGCGACGAACAGCCGGTCGTCGAACAGCCGGGCGCTCTCGACGTCGCCGCAGGAGAAGGGGAGGGCGAGCAGCACGCAATCGGTGCGGCCGTGGCTCAGCGCCTCGCAGGCCTGGCCGCTGGTCTCTTCGCGCAGATAGAGCTTGAGGTCGGGATATTGCTGGCGGAGCCGCGGCAGGATGCGCGGCAGCAGGAACGGCGCGATGGTGGGGATGACGCTCATCCGCATCTCCCCCGAAAGCGGGCGACCGGCCGCGCGGGCGAGATCGCCCAGTTCATCCGCCTCGCGCAGCACGCGGCGGGCCTTGTCGACGATCCGCTCGCCCAGCGGCGTGAAGCGGACCACACGGCGGGTGCGCTCGACCAGCACGACGCCGATCAGTGTCTCCAGCTCGCGGATACCGGCGGAAAGCGTCGACTGGGTGACGAAGCACGCCTCCGCCGCGCGGCCGAAATGGCCGGCGTCATGCAGCGCCACCAGATATTGCAGCTGCTTGAGGGTAGGGAGGTAGGTTTGCGCCACTGATCGCCTCTCTCGATGGTCGAGCGGGTATATAGTGGCGTTCTCGAACATGGGAAGCGAAGAGACAAAAAGCGCTCCCCTCCCGCTTGCGGGCGGGAGGGGAGCGTGGCTCAGGCGGCAGCGGCCTGAAGTTCTTCTTCCGGCAGGCGGATCATGTAGTCGAAGGCCGAGAGCGCCGCGGTCGAACCCGCGCCCATCGCGATCACGATCTGCTTGTACGGCACGGTGGTGCAGTCGCCCGCCGCGAAGATGCCGGGCTGGCTGGTCTCGCCGCGCGCGTCGATCTCGATCTCGCCGCGCGTGGTGAGTGCCACCGCGTCCTTCAGCCATTCGGTGTTGGGCACCAGGCCAATCTGGACGAAGATGCCTTCCAGCGCGATGTCGTGCTCGGCACCGCTGTTGCGGTCCTTGTAGCTGAGGCCCGAGACCTTCTCGCCGTCGCCATTGACCTTGGTGGTCATCGCCGAGGTGAGGATCTTCACGTTGGGCAGGCTGGCGAGCTTGCGCTGCAGCACCGCGTCGGCGCGGAGCTGGCTGTCATACTCGATCAGCGTGACGTGCGCGACGATGCCGGCCAGGTCGATCGCGGCCTCGACACCCGAATTGCCGCCGCCGATCACCGCGACGCGCTTGCCCTTGAACAGCGGGCCGTCGCAGTGCGGGCAGTACGCCACGCCCTTGTTCTTGTATTCGTCCTCGCCCGGCACGTTCATCTGCCGCCAGCGTGCGCCGGTGGAGAGGATGACCGCCTTCGCCTTCAGGCTCGCGCCGTTCGCCAGCACGACCTCGTGCAGGCCGCCCTCGCGCTTGGCCGGGATCAGCTTTTCGGCACGCTGGAGGTTCATGACGTCGACGTCATAGTCCTTCACATGCTGCTCGAGCTGCGCGACCAGCTTGGGCCCTTCGGTGTGCGAGACCGAGATGAAATTCTCGATGCCCATGGTGTCGAGCACCTGGCCGCCGAAGCGCTCGGCGGCGACGCCGACGCGGATGCCCTTGCGCGCCGTGTAGATCGCGGCTGCAGCGCCGGCGGGGCCCCCGCCGATGATCAGCACCTCGAACGGATCCTTCTGCTTGATCTTCTCCGCCGCGCGGGCTTCGGCGCCGGTATCGATCTTGGCGACGATCTGCTCCAGGTCCATCCGGCCCGAGGCGAAGGGCTCGCCGTTCAGGTACACGGTCGGCACGGCCATGACCTTGCGGCCCTCGACCTCTTCCTTGAAGAGCGCGCCGTCGATCGCAGTGTGGCGGATATTGGGGTTGAGCACCGCCATCAGGTTCAGCGCCTGCACCACATCCGGGCAGTTCTGGCACGACAGCGAGAAATAGGTCTCGAAGCTGAAATCGCCCTCGATGTTGCGGACCTGCTCGATCAGCTCCTGTGCCGCCTTGCTCGGGTGGCCGCCGACCTGGAGCAGCGCCAGCACCAGCGAGGTGAACTCATGCCCCATCGGGATGCCGGCGAAGCGCACGCCGATATCGGTGCCCTTGCGGCGGATCATGAAGCTGGGCTTGCGATGGTCGTCGGCGTGGACGAGGTCGATCTTGTCGGAAAGCGCGGCGATGGCCGCCAGCAGCTCGCCCAGCTCGCGCGACTTGGCGTCGTCGGCCAGGCTGGCAACGAGCTCGATCGGCTCGCGGATGTTCACGAGATAGCCCTTGAGCTGCTGCGTCAGTGTGGCGTCGAGCATGGGAAAACTCCTGTGTGTCTCACTAAAACGGCCCGGAGCGGAGGGGGGATCCGCTCCGGGCCGCGAACGGCGCCCGCAAGGGGGGCAGGGGCAGGCGCCGTAACCTTTGCTCCTCTCCTTATAGGGGAGGATGGCCTGGCTTAGATCTTGCCGACCAGGTCGAGCGACGGCGCGAGGGTCTCGGCGCCTTCTTCCCACTTGGCGGGGCAGACTTCGCCCGGGTGGGCGGCGATGTACTGGGCGGCCTTGATCTTGCGGAGCAGCTCGGTGGCGTTACGGCCGACGCCTTCCGAGGTGATTTCCATGATCTGGATCACGCCGTCCGGATCCACCACGAAGGTGCCGCGATCGGCCAGACCCTGGCCCGCACGCAGAACGTCGAAGTTGTTCGAGATGGTGTGGTTCTGGTCGCCCAGCATGTAGTAGTTGATCTTGCCGATCGCGGGCGAGGTGTCGTGCCAAGCCTTGTGGCTGAAGTGGGTGTCGGTCGAGACCGAGTAGACTTCAACGCCCATGCCCTGCAGGGTCGGGTAGATATCGGCCAGGTCTTCCAGTTCGGTCGGGCACACGAAGGTAAAATCCGCCGGGTAGAAGAAGAAGACCGCCCACTTGCCCTTCACGTCGGCGTCGGTGACTTCGACGAACTTGCCTTCCTTATAGGCCTGTGCGGTGAACGGCTTGATGGTGCTGCCGATGAGAGCCATGAGTGTTGTTCCTCCAGAACGGGGGTTGCTGTTGCGAAGCCGGATATAGGCGGCTGCAACACCCCTGTGAAATTGGAAGACCCGCTTGGGTTGATCGATTGCGTCACTCAGTGGAGTACCTTTAATCGAAGTCGGGAGGCGGTGATGGGGCGGGAAGCTACGACATATGCCGAGATCGGCAGGGAAGGCCGCGAGGTGAAGGTCGTGCTCGAGGCACGCGAACTGATCCTGCGCGGGCCGATCCCGCGTCGCTATTCCAGGGAGCGCATCGCGGACCTGCGAGTCGAGGCAGGGGCACTCTGCTTCGCCGCCGATGGCGAGGCGGTGGCGCTGCACCTGGGGGAGGAGGTCGCGCTGCGCTGGGCATCGGCGATCCGGAAGCCCTTGCCTTCGCTGCGGGAAAAGCTCGCTCTGAAGGGCCTCGCGCTGGTGATCGGCCGCTGCGACGATCCCGCGTTGGTTGCGGCGCTCGACGGCGCCAGGGCCGCCCGGCCCGAGGAGGCGAGCGTGGTGGTCGCCTGTGTCGACACCATCGCCGATCTCGAAGGCGCGATAGCGGAGTCGGCCGGCCTGCCGATCTGGGCGGTGTATCCGAAAGGCGCGTCCGCCTTTGGCGACGCGGCGATCCGGGCGCATCTGCGCGGGCTGGGCTATCGCGACAGCAAGTCCTGTGCCGTCTCCGATCGGCTCACCGCGACGCGCTATCACCCGCCGCGCTGAGCACCGTCAGAGCAGTGCGCGAAAGAGGCTGAAGGCGCTGGTCGCGGCCAGCACGATCCCTGCCAGGCAGAGCAGCACCCGGGTCGGCACGCGCTTGGCGAACATCGCCCCGAACGGCGCGGCGATCACCCCGCCGATCAGCAGGCCCAGCACCGGGTGCCAGAATGCGGGGGTGAAGCCCTGTGCGCCGATGTGGAAGAGGAAGGTGGCCGAAATGGTGAGGGTCAGGAAGAATTCGGTGGTGTTCACCGTGCCGATGGTCGTGCGCGGCTGCGCGCCCTGCACCAGCAAGTTGCTCGTCACCACCGGCCCCCAGCCGCCGCCGCCCGCCGCATCCAGGAAGCCGCTGGCGAGCCCCAGCGGCTCGACGATCTTCGGCTCGCGCTGGTGCGGGGCGAAGCGGATCGCGCGGAACAGCAGGTACAGGCCGATCACCGAGAGATAGGCCATCACGAAAGGCCGCGCCACCGAAGCGTCGAGCGAGGTGAGCACATAGGCGCCGAACACCCCACCGATCATGCCGGGAATCAGCAGCCGCGCGAACAGGGGCCAGTTGACGTTGCGATGCAGCACGTGGCTGAGCCCGGACACGCCGGTCGTCATGGTCTCGGCCAGGTGGACGCCGGCGGAGGCGGTTGCCGGCGCGATGCCCAGCACGCTTACCAGCAAGGTGCTCGAAATTACGCCGAACGCCATGCCCAGCGCGCCGTCCACGAGCTGGGCGGCGAAACCGACGGCGACATAGGGCAGCATCTCGGCAACTGTAACTCCGGCGAACATCCATGCCCCTGTTGCGATGGCTCGGCTGCCCGAAATGGCGGGTTCCGCCAAATCCTACAACCCCGATAGTGTATGGGCGGAACAGGCATGCGGCGGGGCGATGCTGGAAATTCCCCGGGTGGTGCCCTATTTTCGCTGCTGCAAAGGGGTTCCGGCCATGTACCAGCGTTTTACGCGCTATCTCGATTCCATCCGCGCGCGCGATCCCGCGCCACGCAGCCGCTTGGAGATCCTGCTGTATCCGGGTGTGTGGGCGCTGGGCTATCACCGGATAGCGCACGCGCTGTTTCGCCGCCGCTTGTTCTTCCTCGCCCGGCTGGTCAATCACTGGTCGCGCTGGATGACCGCGATCGACATCCACCCCGGCGCGACGATCGGGCGCAATTTCTTCATCGACCATGGCTTCGTCGTGATCGGCGAGACCGCGACCATCGGCGACAATGTCACCATCTACCAGTGCGTGACGCTGGGCGGCACCAGCCCGGACAATGGCGTGGGTGGCAAACGCCACCCGACGCTGCTCGACGGGGTGATCATCGGATCGGGCGCGCAGGTGCTCGGCCCGATCATTGTGGGCGAGAGGGCCCGGATCGGCGCCAATGCGGTTGTCACCAAGGATGTTGCGCCGGGGGCGGTGATGGTCGGCATCCCGGCCAAGCCGACGCTCGTCGAGGCGGTGGCCTGGCAGAAGGATTTCGTGCCCTATGGCACGCCCTGCAGCGACGTTGCCGATCCGTCGAGCCAGAAGCTGGAACTGCTGCGGTGCGAGCTCGACAGGCTGCGCAAGCGGCTCGACGGCATGATTGCAGAGCGCGACGCCGGCGCCGATCGGCGCGACCGGGCCTGATGGGAACGGTAACCCCGCTTCCCGTAGCGCGCCCCGAACAGGTCGGCTTCGATCGGCTGGAACTCAACCGGATCCTGGATCTCTATGGCCGGATGGTCGCTGCCGGCCACTGGCGGGATTATGCGATGCAGTTCGAAAAGGACTATGCCGCCTTCGCCGCATTCCGCCGCGCCGCCGAGCGGCCCGAATATCGAATCGAAAAGCGCCCGTCCCTCCGCAACCGCCAGGGCATGTGGGCGCTGGTCAACGAAAGCGGCGCGGTGCTCAAGCGCGGGCATGAGCTTGGCCCGGTGCTGGCGCCGGTCGAGCGGCGGCTGATGAAGCTGGTCGAAGAGTAGGCGCGCGTCGTCCCGCGCAACCGCCCCTGTGCTCGACTCCTCCTCACCCTTCCGCCGCTTCGCGGCTCCTTCCCTCTCCCAAAGGGGGAGAGGGAAGGGCCCCGCCGCCGAAGGCGGTGGGAAGCGGGAGAGGGACAGTTTCCATCGCCCGCGCGCGGCATCGGCTCCTTACGCCAGTGCGCCCTGCTGGGTCGGGGGCAGGCGGCGGGCGAAGTCGCCGAGCATGCCCACGGCCGCCCGGCGCATCGGGTGCCAGAAGGCCGAGAGCGACAGCAGCGCCGATCCGATGACCAGCCCGGTAAACGCCGCGCTCAACTCCACCGCGCCGCTCTGGTGGAACAGCGAGTACATCGCCCACAGCACATAGGCGAGGCTGGAGACGAGCAGCGCGCGCCGGTCCACCGCCAGCGCCACGAAGGCGAAGAACAGGTAGAGCGCGAACACCAAAACCGCCATCGGCGCGCCGATCTCGCCGTCGAACACGCCGAGCATGTGGAACACCGGGTGCGCGATCAGCGGCGCGGCGGCGAGGTGCAGCCAGAAGGCCACGTCCGATCGGCGAGTACGGCGCTCGAGATCGGTCATGTCCCAGCGCATCGCCGCGATGAAGGTGCCGATCCCGCCGACGAGCAGGATCGCGTTGACCCAGTCCTTGGCAGCCGGGATCAGCGAGGTGATCAGCCCGACCGACACGCCCACGACGGCGAGCGCGCCCGCCGTCGTGGGC
>JAPJRE010000045.1 GCA_030824725.1 Sphingomonas sp. | reverse complement strand
CGCGCGGCCGAGCGCGAGGCTGGTCTTGAGCACGATCGCATCGTCATTGGGGGTGTTGATCCGGCAGCGCGACACCGTCGCGCGGCGGACACCATCGAGATCGATGCCGTCGCGATTGCTGTCGATGGTGAGGCCGGCGCAGCGCAGGTCCTCCACCTCGCTGGCGAGGATCGCGAAATGGCCGGCGCGGAAGATCGTCAGGTCCGCGATGGCCACGCGGCGGCAGCGGGCGAGGGCGATCGCCTTGTTGCCCTGGCCGCGCATGGCGGCGGCGTCCTGCTCGAGTCCCGCGATTTCCGCGGGCGTCATCGTCGCCATCGACAGCGGGCGTTCGCCGCGCTGGGCGCGCCACGGCGTGCCGGGGCCGTTCCGGGTGAGGCCCTGTCCGTCGATCCGGCCCTTGCCACAGATCGCGATATTCTCGGCATCCTCGGCCCAGATCAGGCTGTTGCGCCAGTGGCTGTGGCCGAAATCCTGATAGAATTGGGGGCCGCGATCCTCGGGCAAGTCATAGGCGCCATCGGGCCCCGGCGTGGCGCCGAGCAGCGTCGCGCCGGCGTCGATCGCGAGGGTCACGCGCGTGGGCAGGCGAAGCGAGAAGCTGCGATAGATGCCCGGGGGTAGCAGCACGATCCCGCCGCCGGCGGCGTGTGCGGCGGCAAGGGCGGCGGCGATGGCGGGACCGTCGAGCGCGATCCCGTCGCCGTGGGCGCCGTGGTCGCGAACGTCAAGGACCAGCCCGGTGCGCATGCCCTAGATCCTCCCCGGCACGGGGAGCGGGACCGCGCCGAAGGCGTGGTGGAGGGGGAGCGCCACAGGGGATTCGCGTGTGGAGCCCCCCCTCCACCATGCTGCGCATGGTCCTCCTCCCCGTGCCGGGGAGGATCTTGGTGCCGCACGCATCAGCTTCCTGCCGGGCGTTCGGTGCTCGCGCTCAGGCTCGGCGCGAGCGCGAGGCTGTCGATCGCGGGCGGATGCGCCGGGTCGAAGTGGCGGGCGTCGGGATAGAGGTGCGCACCCAGCTCGGGCGCGGCTTCCGCAAGCCCCGCCGCCACCGCGCGCGCCAGCAGCCAGGCCCCTTCATTGTTGTGGTGCGTCCTGTCCCGCCCGCCGTCGTTGAACAGCCTCGCCGCCTCGGCGGGGCCATAGGCCTCGTAGAGCGCGATCGACGCGATCTGCAGGTCGACCAGTGGCACCTGCGCCTCGCGCGCGATCATGCGCATCGCCTTGGCATAATCGGCGAGCGTGTGGCGGATGCGACCGCCCTCGAAGTTGCGCCGCTCGGGAGAGGTGACCAGCACCGGCCGGCCGCCACGCCGGCGCACCTCGGCGATATAGGTGCGCAGCCAGGCGGGATAGGTGACCACCGGATCTGCATAGGTCTGCGGCCATTCGGCCTTCTGGTCGTTATGGCCGAACTGGATCAGCACCCAGTCGCCCGGCTGGACCTGCGACAGCAGCTTGTCGAAGCGCAGCTCGGTAACGAAGGACTTCAGCGTTTCGCCCGATTCCGCATGGTTGGCGATCGCAATGTCGGGCTGGAACAGCGCGGGCAGCATCTGGCCCCAGCTGGCGGCGGGCTCGGCGCGCTGATCGGTGACCGTGGAATCGCCGGCGAGGAAGACCGTGGGCACCGTCACCGGCGCGATGGTGACACGCTGCACGCGCGGATCGCCGAGGAATTCCAGCGTCAGCTTGTCGTCCCAGGTAAAGCTGCCTGCCTCGCGCGGCTTGAGCCGCACGGCGGTGCCGCCGGGGGCGTTGGCCGGCGGCGGGGCGAGCGCGGCCGTCCGCACGTTGACGACGAAGCTGGCGGTAAAGAACTGGCCCGGCGCGGTGGTGACGCTGCGGAGCATCAGCCGGCGCGATTCCGCCTTCACACTGGTGTTGCCGGGCGTGCGGGAATCGCCCAGCCGCACCGTCACGCGGTAATTGCCCTCGGGCACCGCGACCGAGAAGAGCCGCGCGCCTGCCCGCCCGCCCGGCTCGTAGCCGAAGCCGCCGGGCTGGTATGGCATTTCCTCGGCCACGACGACGCCGCCCGGCGTCCTGGGCGTGCCGGGGGCGAGGTCGAAGGTCTGCGGGCCCGTCATGGCGGCGAGCATCGCGAGCATCCACATCGCGTCAACCCCCGGCTATTGGTGGGTGGCGAGATCGAAGGAGAGGTGCGGCGGCTGGTTGTACGCCGTGTTCTGCCAGGCAATGCCGAGCCGGTAGACGGGATCGTGCATCAGCGTCGGCAGCCGGATCGCGGTCGGCCAGGGCGTCGCGTAGATGCGCAGCTCGCGGCTGTCGGTGCTCGGCAGCACCAGTTCCTCGCGCCAGTCGCCGAGGAGGTCGGCGGAGAGCGACGGGTTGCGCTTGGTGCCGTTGTTCGAGCTGGTGCCGGACGGATCAAGCAGCAGCTTTTCGGTGTGGGTCGTCCAGTCCCATTTGGTGATGCGGGCGCCATCGAGCAGTTCGGCGAGCGCATCCCCGTCCCAGTAGATGCTGAAATTGGCCGCGCGCGGATGCCCGCCGGGGATCAGCTTGCCGCGCGCATCGTAGAGGTCGGGAGAGTTGCTTGCCCAGGCCTCGGCACCGGGGAAGCGCGGATCGATGTCCGCCGCGAGGCCGCGGCCGGTATCCTTGTCCGCGAGCGTCGACCAGAGCAGCGCGCCGGTGCGCGCATCGAGCATCGCCGCACCCCGATTGCCGCTGCGGCGCATTTCCTCATGCACGCCGAACTTCTCGAGGCCGGGGCGGGTGGGATCGAGGTCGCCGACATGCATGGCGTCACCGTGCCCGAGCCCGGAGGACCAGAGGCCCTTGCCGTCATCGTCCACCGCCATCGATCCGTAGATCACCTCGTCGCGCCCGTCGCCATCGACATCGGCGATCGAGAGCTGGTGATTGCCCATGCCGCCATATTTCTCGTTTCCGGGCGTGGCGCTGTCGAACAGCCAGCATCGCGTCAGCTTGCCGTCGCGCCAGTCCCAGGCGGCGAGGGCCGAGCGGGCATAATAGCCGCGGCCGAACACCAGGCTGGGCCGGTGTCCGTCGAGATAGGCGACGCCCGCCAGATAGCGTTCGGAGCGATTGCCATAGCCATCGCCCCAAAGCGCCTTGAGGCCCGCCTCGGTGTCGGCGCCGCGGGGCGGGGCATAGGGGGCGGTCGCCAGCGCGCGGCCGGTGCGGCCGTCGAACACCGTCAGATATTCGGGCCCGTCGAGGATGCGGCCCTTGAGGTTGGCGAGCTTGCGACCGTCGCTGGTGACGGTGGAGCCGGTGCGATCGGGCACCTCCACCGTCGCGTCGCCATGGCGCCAATCCTTCGAGGGATCGCCGATCGCCGTGCCCAGCCCATCGATCGTGCCGTCGGCGGTCTTCATCGCGATTTCGGCGCGGCCGTTGCCATCGAGATCGAACACCATGAACTGGGTATAGTGCGCGCCGGACCGGATGTTGCGGCCGAGATCGATCCGCCAGAGCTTCCTGCCCTCCAGCGTATAGGCGTCAATCAGCGTCTCGCCGGTATAGCCCGCGAACGCATTGTCCTTGGCGATGCTGGGATACCATTTGACGATCAGCTCGTAGCGGCCGTCGCCGTCGAGATCGCCAACCGAGACATCGTTGGCGCTGTAGCTATAGGTCTCGCCCTCGGGGGTCGTGCGGTCCGCCGGCTTGTCGAGCGGCACGGCGAGATAGCCCCCCGCCCAGACCGACACCGGCACCCCGGCTGCGCCGCCGTCCACCGCCAGTGCGTAGCGCGACGCGGGCGTGCCGGTCTTGTCGAGAAAGCTGGTCGGCTGGCCGCCACCGATGCGCGCGATCGGCTTGCCGTCGCGATAGAGGGTGAAGCGGATAGCCTTGGGATCGGTGCCGAGCAGTCGCCAGGCGACATGCACCCCGCCGCCCGGCCCGGGCACGGCGATCAGCGCGCGACCGAGCCGCTCGACCTGTCGCCCGTGCAGCGCATCGGTGGTCTGCGCCGCGAGCGGGGCGGCGAGGGCGGCGGCGAGCAGGGCGACACGCATCACGGCAACTCCTGGAAAACGCAAAAAGAGGGGCCGCCGGGTTTGCTGCGGCGGCCCTTAGTGGGGATATCGTCAGAACTGGAAATTGACGCCGAAATTGAAGGTGCGCCCGATCCGCGTCTGGAACAGCGTGTCGCGGCGGGCGCTGTCGATGTAGAGGTTGTTGCGCTCGTCGGTGAGGTTCTGCGCCTCGACGATCAGCTTGATGTGGTCGCTCACGTTGAACGAGGCCGAGGCATCGACGAAGGTGTTCGGCGAATTGCCCTGCAGGTCGCTTCCCGGCGAGGCCGGGATCGCGCGGATATAGCGATCGCGGTAGCTCGCGGTCGCGCGGATGCTGAACTTGCTGTCCTCGTAGAACAGCGTGCCGCTCGCCGTGTTCTTGGATAGGCCGACCAGGTCCGCCGTGGTGGTGACGGTCGGCACCCCGTTCACGCTCGCCAGGATGTAGCGGATCTTCGAGGTGACCCGGGTATAGTTGCCCAGCACGCCGATGTTCTTGAGGAAGCCCGGCAGGAAGCGCATCTGCACCTGCGCGTTGACCTCGACGCCGTTCAGCTTGCCGCCCGGGGTGTTGACCGGCTGGCCGATGGTGAAATCCTCGGTCGGTGCGGTGTTGGTGTTGTCGAGCAGCGCGACCGGCAGGCCCAGCTGGTTGAACGGGATCTGGCTCGTCACCCGCTGGATGTAGGTTTTGATGTTCTTGTGGAAATAGGCGACCGACAGCAGCGAACCCGGCTGGAAATACCATTCGAGCGCTGCGTCGAGCGTATCGGCGCGGATCGGGTCGAGATAGGGGTTGTTGATGTTGCCCACCCGCGTCGTGGCGGTGACGCCGCTGGTGGGCGCCAGCTGGCCGAGTTCGGGACGCGACATCACCTTCGCGGCGGCCAGGCGCAGGAGCAGGTTGCGGGCCGGCTCGATGACGAGGTTGCCCGAGGGCAGCCAGTCGTCATAGCCGCGCACGACCTGGGCATATTGTCCGCGCAGATTGGTCGGCGTCTGTCCGGCCGCTCCCACGCTGATATAGCCGGCGGCGAGCATGTCGGTCTTCACATAGCGCACGCCGACATCGCCGCGCACCTTGAAGGGCAGCGCGAAGCCGGTGTCGAAGGTCGCCATCGCATAGGCGCTCTTCACTGATTCCCGGATGCGCGAGGCGACCGCGCCGCATTCGGTGCGGCAGAACTGGATCGCGTCATAGTTGAACACCTGCGACCATTTGTCGGCATCGATCGCCGCCCAGCTCTTGGGTGCGCCGCTGCCGAACAGCTGGTCCAGCCCGCTGATCTGGCGGGTGATGCTGCCGAGCGTGGTGCCGGCGGGGAGCGCCTGCACCACCGTCTGCGATGTATAGGGCAGCGAGGTCCAGGCGTTGAAGTCGCTGCTGCGATACTGGCCGCCGACACGAAGCTTGAGCGCGTCGCTCAGGCGATAGTCGAGGTTGAGCTCGCCGGTGAAGTTGTCGGTCTGGTTCTTCGACGGCTTGCCCTGGAAGCTGAACCCGCCCAGCACGGTGCCGTCGGCGCGGGCCGGCGCATAGGCGAAGCTTGCCGGGTTCGAGACGTCGAAGCCGAAGCCGATCAGCGGCGTGCTGCGGCCATTGCGGAAATCGATCGAGAAATTGGGCGTGTCGATCGCGTCCATGAAGGTCTGGAAGCGCTTGGGATTCCACCAGACCGACTGGTTCTTGCCGACCAGCATCTCGATCTGCAGCTTGTCGTTGAAGCGGTGCTTCAGGTGCGTGTTGACCTGGAGGAAGTCCGAGATCCAGTGGTCGACCAGCCCCTCCGAGCGGACGTCGACGCCGTCGAACAGGCCGTAGAGCAGCGAGCCGTTCGAGCTGAACTGCGCATCGCGGACAGAGACCATCGGCTGGCCGTTGTTGGTGATCGAGCGACCGAACGAGATGCCGGCGATGTAATTGTCGCGGCGGGTCACGTCGAAGCGCGAGTAGATCGCGTCGACGCCGATATCCGTATCGTCGTCGGGCTTGAACTGCAGCGAAAGGGTGCCGCCCAGGCGCTCGGTATTCTGCTCCGAGTTCACATAGCGCGGCAGGCGCGGCAGGAAGGCGCCGCTGCCGGGCACGTTGGGCAGGTCGGCGCGGCGCAGATTGGCGATGGTATTGTACGCGGCGGTGGTGCTGGTGCGCGGATTGCCGGTGCTGCAAAGCGTGGCGGTCGCACCCTTGGTGCCGACGCCGGGGCTGACCGGCGTATAGCCGACCGGGGTGCAGAAGGGCTGGATCGGCGCGGGGCCGCTGCCGTCCGGATCATAGCCGTTGGTGTTCGCGGAGAGGATGTCGACCGCCGAATAGCCGACTTCGCGGATGTGGCGCTTCTGATAGGCGAAGCTCGCCAGCACGCCGAAGCGGCCACCGGCGAACTTCCTGCCGACGAGCAGCGAGCCGCGCGGATCGGTCTTCTTGCTGATCTCGTTGTACACGCCGCGCACGGTGGCGGTGAGGGTGAAATCCTTCTTGAGGTCGAGCGGCGTGGGGGCGCTCAGGTCCACGGTCGCGCCGAGCGAGCCTTCCTCCACGTCCGCCGAGGTCGTCTTGCGCACCGCCAGCGCCGAGAAGATCTCGGTGGGGAAGACGTTGAAGTCGAAGCTGCGGCCCGAATTGCCGGCGCCGTAGATGTCCGACGAGCCGGTCTGGGCGCTGCCTTCCATGCCGTTGATGCGGACGCGGGTGAAGGCCGCGCCGAGGCCGCGGACCGAGATGTTGCGGCCCTCGCCGCCGTCCCCGCGCGACAGCGCCACGCCGGGGACGCGCTGCATCGATTCGGCGAGGTTGCTGTCCGGGAACTTGCCGATGTCCTCGGCGACGATCGAATCGACCGCAGCGGTCTCGTTGCGCTTCAGGCTGAGCGCGCTGTCCAGCGAGGCGCGGAAGCCGCGGACGATGATCTCCGCCTCGTCGCCCGGGGGCGTGGTCTGGTCCTGCGGTGCGGCGGTCTGCGCGGCAACGGGGGCTGCCGATGCGATGGCAACGACGAGTGCGAAGCCCGAGGCGCCGCGGCGAACGACGGCGGTACGCGATCTGGAACGGTGGGACATATCCCCTCCTTGCTGGTCTCCCCGCAACCGGACGCGGCGCGGTTCCTCTCAATCTTTGTCGAGATGTTCCAATATGTATAACGACGTTCCAGCATGTCGCCAAGTCTTTTGTCGGCCGCGCTGGGCAAAAGAAAACCCGGGAGGGGGGTGCCTTCCCGGGTGTACGCTGCGGACGTTCCGATCGATCAGTGGCAGGCGGTGCTGCCGAGCGGGGTCGTCCGGTTGAGATCGGGGCGATCGGCCAGCACCGCCTCGGCAATGGGCAGCTTCAGCGTCCTGAGCTCCTGCGCCACCAGATCGGCCACGGCGCGGGCGCCCAGCTCGCTGAAATGGGTGTCGTCGTCGAGGCCCTTGGGGAAGCCGGGTGCCTTGTCCTCCGGCTTCAGGTGCAGGTAGAGCCTGCGCGACCCCTCGGGTCCCAGCCGCTGGACCAGCTCGGCCGAGCGCGCCTCGAGATCGAGCAGCGGGGTGTTCGTGCTCGAGACGAGCGCGCGCATCACCTCGCTATAGGCGGCGAAATCGGCCTTCACCCGGCTGCCCTCGAAGCTGCGCCGGACCGGCGGGGTGATCAGCACCGGCACGAGTCCGTGGCCGCGCGCTTCCCAGATCATCCGCAGCAGATTGTCGCGGTACAGCGTCGCGGCTGGGGCGTAGCGTTCGGGCTTCGTCGTGCTCGAGTCGTTATGCCCGAACTGGATCAGCACCACGTCGCCCGGCTTCGCCTCGGCCAGCAGCGAATCCCAGCGACCTTCGGCGAGGAACGACTTGGTGCTGCGGCCACCGATCGCGCGGTTGATCACCACCGTGCCCGGAGCCAGCCCGCAAGGCAGCATCTGCCCCCATCCGGTCTGCGGATAGCGATCGGCGGCATAATTCTGCGCGGTGGAATCGCTGGCGATGAACAACCGGGTCTGCGCGGCGGCAGGGGCGGCGAGGGCGACGGCGAGCGCCGCCGCGGCGACGAACGCGCCCCTCATTGCAGGTTCACGAAGGCGCCGCCGTCGACCAGCAGCGCCGCGCCGGTAACATAGGCGGCCATGTCCGAAGCGAGGAACACGATCGGCCCGGCGAGATCCTCGGGCTGGCCCAGCCGGCCGAGCGGCACCCGGCCCTCCATGTAGCGGCGCTTCTCCGGATCGGCGAGATCGTCCTTGTTGATCTCGGTGAGGATGGTGCCCGGCAGCACCGAGTTGCAGCGGATGCCGTGCCGGCCGAGCGCGATCGCGGCCGATTGCATCAGCGAGTGCAGCCCCGCCTTGGTTGGGGTGTAGTGCGTCTGATATTCGCCGCCGACCAGCGCCGAGATCGACGATACCGCGACGATCGCGCCCCCCTGGCCCTGCGCCACCATCTGCCTCGCCGCGGCCTGGCACATGAAATAGCCGCCGAGCAGGTTTACCTGCATCGTCCGCTGGACGGTTTCCACCGGCATGTCGAGAAAGGCGTGGAAGGGGCAGATGCCGGCATTCGACACCATCACGTCGACCTTGCCGAACGCCTCCACCGCACGCGCCACGAAATCCGCGGCGGTGGCAGGATCGGCAACGTCGCCCTTCACCGCCAGCCCGCGCCGGCCCTTGGCCTCGATCGCGGCGACCACCGCCGCGGCATCCTCGTCGCGGCTGTGATAGTTGATCGCCACAGCGGCGCCGGCTTCGGCTGCGCCGATCGCGGCGGCGCGGCCGATCCCGGTCGATCCGCCGGTGACCAGCACCGTCTTCCCCTCCAATAGCTTCACGACATCCTCTCCTCTCCTCTTATCGTCGGTTCTTGCGTCCCGGGCGCATCTCCGCGCTCCAGCCGAGATCGGTGCTGATCGCCGCCGCGGCGCCGCGCACCTGGGCGCTGAGGCTCTCCATGCGGGCGTCGTCCATATATTGCGCCGCGCTCGACACGCTGATTGCGGCGACGATCCGGCCGGAGACGTCGCGCACCGGCGCCGCCACGCAGCGGATCAGATCCTCATTCTCCTCCAGGTCGAAGGCGTGGCCCGCCTCGGCATAGGCGCGCATCCGATCGAACCACAGCGCATGCTCGGTATGCTGCTGCCCGCGCGCTGCGTCGGCGGCGTAGAGCCGCTCCCATTCCTGCTCCGGCGAGTCGATCAGCAGCGCCTTGCCGAGCCCGGTCGCGGTCAGCGGCTGGCGATCGCCGATGCGGCTGGAAATCTCCACCCGGCGGCGGCCGGCAATCTTGTCGAGATAGAGCGCGAGATCGCTGTCCATGCGGCCGAGATGCACCGTATCCTCGGTTTCCGCGGCCAGTGCCTCCATGCGCGGGCGGGCGATCTGCACGATATCGGCCTGGCTCTGCGCGAGGAAGCCGAGCTGGATCAGCTTCGGCCCCAGCTGATAGCCGTCGCGTGGCAGATAGCTGAGGAAGCCGCGGTCGATCAGGGCATTGGCGAGGCGGTGGGTGGTCGAGCGCGTCAGCCCCATGCGCTGCGACAATTCCGCCAGCTTCACCGGCCCCTCGACCACCTTGTCGAGCATGTCGAGCCCGCGGACCAGCGTCTGGCTGCCCTGGACCTTCGAGGTCCCGGGGGCCGGCGTCGCGCCCTCCGCGCTTTCAGCATTTGACGAGGACCGTTCCATCAATTAACATCCTATCCCATAAAGTGAGAAAGTAAAGCATCAGGAGGATGCCGGGCAGCCGGAGCAAGGCTGCGTCCACCCGCACATCAAGGCCCTGCGCGTACCATATATTGGCACTGCGAGGGTCGAAATTTCACATAGTCGGAAACCGTCCAGCCATCTGGGATGGACGCCAGAAGGGAAGCGCCGAGCCGTGGCAGCCGCACTCTCCAAGATCAAACAGGTACGCGCCTATACCGTCCGCGGTGGCGGCGCCGATTATCACGACCAGGGCGAAGGCCATTGGATCGACGATCACATCGCGACGCCGATGAGCCGCTATCCCGAATATCGCCAGTCCCGGCAGAGCTTCGGCATCAACGTGCTCGGCACGCTGATCGTCGAGATCGAGGCCGAGGACGGCACGATCGGCTTTGCGGTGACCACCGGCGGCGAGCCTGCCTGCTATATCGTCGAGAAGCACCTCGCCCGCTTCCTCGAAGGGCGCAGCCCCACCGAATACGAGAAGATCTGGGACCAGATGTACTTCTCGACCCAATATTATGGCCGCAAGGGGCTGGTGGTGAACGCCATTTCCGGCGTCGACCTGGCGCTATGGGATTTGCTGGGCAAGCTGCGCGGCGAGCCGGTCTACCAGATGCTCGGCGGCGCGGTGCGGGATGAGCTGCAGTTCTATGCGACCGGCGCCCGGCCGGACATCGCCAAGGAACTCGGCTTCCTCGGCGGCAAGCTGCCGCTCCACCACGGCCCCGCCGAGGGCATCGAGGGACTCAGGAAGAACATCGCCGAGCTGGCCGAGATGCGTGCCCGCGTCGGCCCCGACTTCTGGCTGATGTGGGATTGCTGGATGGCGCTCGACGTCGATTATGCAACGCGCCTCGCCCTCGCCGCGCACGAACATGGCCTGAAGTGGATCGAGGAGGCGATCAGCCCCGACGATTACTGGGGCTATGCCGAACTCAAGCGCAACGTGCCCAGGGGCATGCTGGTCACCACCGGCGAGCACGAGGCGACCCGCTGGGGCTTCCGCATGCTGCTGGAGATGGAGTGCTGCGACATCCTCCAGCCGGACGTCGGCTGGTGCGGCGGCGTGACCGAGCTGCTCAAGATTTCGGCGCTGGCCGATGCGCGCGGCAAGCTGGTCGTGCCGCATGGCTCGTCGGTCTACAGCTATCATTTCGTCATCACCCGCCACAACTCGCCCTTCGCCGAGTTCCTGATGATGCATCCGGGTCCGACCGAAGTCGTGCCGATGTTCCACCCGCAATTGCTGGGCGAGCCGGTCCCCGAGAACGGCCGGCTCCGCGCGAGCGCGCTCGACCAGCCCGGCTTTGGCGTCGAACTCAACCGCGCGCTCACTATGCACCGCCCCTATACGCACTGAGAGAGACACCCATGAAATTCTGCCGCTTTGGAGCGCGGGGCGCGGAACGCCCCGGCCTGATCGACGCCGAGGGCCGCATCCGCGACCTGTCCGGCCATGTCGCCGAGCTGACCATCGATGCAATCGCCGGCCTGGGCGCGATCGATCCCGAAAGCCTGCCGCTGGTCGAGCAGGGGGTGCGGCTGGGTGTGCCGCTCAAGGGCATCGGCAAGATCGTTGCGATCGGCCTCAACTATGAGGATCACGCGATCGAATCCAATCTGCCGATCCCGACCGAGCCGGTGATGTTCATGAAGGCGCTGTCCAGCCTGACCGGCCCGAACGACGAGGTGATGCTGCCCCGCGGATCGCGCCATAGCGACTGGGAAGTCGAGCTCGCCGTCGTGATCGGCAAGACCGCGCGCTATGTGGAGAAGAGCGATGCCCTGTCGCACGTCGCCGGCTATGCGGTGGCGAACGATGTCTCCGAGCGCTTCAACCAAAAGCAGCGCGGCAGCCAGTGGAGCAAGGGCAAGGGGCATGACAGCTTCTGCCCGCTCGGCCCCTGGCTGGTGACGGCCGACGAGATCGCCGATCCGCAGTCCCTCGACATGTTCCTCGACGTCAACGGCGCGCGGATGCAGACCGGCAATACCCGGACGATGATCTTCGACGTCGCCGAGATCATCGCCTATGTCAGCGAATATATGACCCTCTATCCGGGCGACGTGCTGATCACCGGCACTCCGCCGGGCGTGGGCGAGGGCAAGAAGCCCGAATCGATCTTCCTCAAGGCCGGCGACACGATGCGGCTGGGCATCGCCGGGCTGGGCGAGCAGCAGCAGCAGGTCGTCGCCTGGCGCCACCTCCGCGACGCGGTGCTCGGGTGAGCGCCTTTGCGGGACGCTTCGCCGGGCGAACGGCGGTGGTCACCGGCGGCGCCTCCGGCCTCGGGCTGGCGGTGGCGCGGCGGCTGGTCGCGGAGGGCGGCAAGGTCGCGCTGTGGGACCTGAACCCCGAGCAACTCGGCGGCGCCGCCGCGGGGCTGGGCGGCGCGCATGTCGAACAGCTCGACGTGTCGGACGCCGATGCGGTGGCCCGCGCGGGCGAGGGTACGGCGGCGGCGCTGGGCAGGATCGACATCCTGGTCTGCTCGGCGGGGATCACCGGCGCGACCGTGCCGGCGCACGAATTCCCGCTCGACAGCTGGCGCCGCGTCATCGACATCAACCTCAACGGCCTGTTCTATTGCTGCCGCGCGGTGGTGCCGCACATGCTCGCCAACGGCTATGGCCGGATCGTCAACGTGTCGTCGGTGGCGGGTAAGGAAGGCAATCCCAACGCCTCGGCCTATTCGGCGTCGAAGGCCGGGGTGATCGGCTTCACCAAGTCGCTCGGCAAGGAACTGGCGGGCAAGGGCGTGATCGCCAATGCGCTGACCCCGGCCACCTTCGAGAGTCCGATCCTCGCGCAGCTGCCGCCGAGCCAAGTCGAATATATGCGCTCGAAGATCCCGATGGGTCGGTTGGGCGATGCCGAGGAGAGCGCCGCGATGATCTGCTTCATGGCGAGCGAGGAATGCAGCTTCACCACGGCGTCCACCTTCGACACCTCGGGCGGCCGCACGACGTATTAGTAACGCGCGCGCGCGCGTGCGGGAAAGGAGCAAGGCCATGGCACGCGATCTGCCGTTCGTCGATGCGCATGTGCATCTGTGGGATCTGGATCGCATCGCCTATCCCTGGCTGACGCCGCCTTTCTCGGAGGACGGCCCCAATGGCAGCGTCGAGGCAATCGCGCACACCTATCTGCTCGACGACTATCGCGCCGACGCGGCGGGGTGGGACGTGCGCGGCATCGTCCATGTCGATGCCGGCGCGGCGCCCGAGGCGGCGCTTGCCGAGACCGAATGGCTGCAGGCGATGGCCGGCGCCCAGGGCATGCCGAACGCGATCATCGCCTTTGCCGCGCTCGACGATCCGGACGTGGACGCGCTGCTCGCCGCCCATGCCCGGCATCCGGCGGTGCGCGGCATCCGCCATATCGTCAACTGGCATGCCGATCGTCGCCGCAGCTACACCCCGCGCGACGTGACGGGGGACGAAGCCTGGGCGCAGGGCTTTGCCCGGCTCGCGCAGCACGGCCTCAGTTTCGACCTTCAGGCCTATCCGGGCCAGTTCCCCGCGCTCGCCCGGCTGCTGGCGCGGCATCCGGAGGTGCCGGTGATGGTCAATCATGCCGGCATGGCGGTGCCGGGCGAATGGAATGGCTGGCGCGAGGGCATGCGGGCCTTGGCCACGCTGCCGCAGGTGGCGGTGAAGATCTCCGGCATGGGCTTTACCCACCGTCGCTGGGCGCCGGCCGACATCCGCCCCTATGTGCTCGAGACGATCGAGCTGTTCGGCGCGGATCGGGCGATGTTCGCCAGCGACGTCCCCACCGACAAGCTGTTCGGCAGCTTCGCCGCGCATCTCGATGCCTATGACCTGATCACCGCGAGCTTCAGCGCGGACGAACGGCGGGCCATGTTCGCCGGCAATGCCAACCAGCTCTATCGGCTCGGGCTCGACCTTTCCTGATCGCGCCAGATCCAGCGAAGTACCTCGGGAAGGATCGCGCCGCCCTCGGCATCCGAATGGCCGCCGGCAGTCCAGGCATGGTGCAGGTCATAGCGGGGCCCGCCGCGATGCTCTGCATCGGCATGGGCATTGGCCCATTCGAGGCTCTTCAGCATCTGCTGGTTGGCGAGGAACCAGTTGCCATGCTCGTTGTCGAGATCGTCGCGGCCGTCCTGCAGGAAGATGCGCAAGGGGCGGATCGGGCTCTTGCGGATCAGCCCGGGGTAGAGGTCGCCGCCATAGGCTTGCGGCTGGCCGTCAGGGCCAAGGGTGAGGCCGATCGAGGTATAGCTGCCGATGAAGCTGATCACGTTGCCGAACGCCTCGGGGTGGCGCCAGGCGAGCGTGAACGATGCGAGGGCGCCGCTCGACGTGCCGCCCGCCGCGCGTCGCCGGGGATCGCTCGCGAAGCGCCAGCGCCGCGCGACGGTGGGCAGCAGCTCGTCCAGCGTCATGCGCGAATAGGCATCGGAGATGGCGTCATATTCCTCGCCGCGATGATCCGGATTCTGCATGCCGAGCGTCTCGGGATAGCGGGCCGAGCGATTGCCCGGCGTGACGAAGATCCCGAGCGTCGCGGGAATCGCGCCCTGCGCAATCAGCGTGTCGAGAACGGCCGGCACCCGGAGCGATCCGGACGGGTTGATCGCGCGCTGCCCGTCCTGGAAGAGCAGCAGGTTCGGCGGCCGCGCCGGGTCATAGCCGGCGGGGACATAGACCCAGTAGCGGCGCGCGGTACCGGGATAGACGCGGGAGTGAAGTTCGAACGGACCCTCCAGGCGCCCATGGAGCGGGGCGGCGGCGGTATCCTGCGGCGGCTTGGCGATGGAGGCGGGTTCCGCCATCGCCGCCAGCGCGCCGGCCAGGAGGAGCGTCGAGCGGATCATCCTTGGTCACCTGCGATATGCGCCGTGGCCGCCGCCCGAATGGCGCACCAGCGATCGCGCTCTTCCTGCGCATCGGCGAGGGCGCGGTGCGCGGGCGGCGCGCGATCCTGCATGTCGGCATGGACCAGAAGGTCTTCGATCGTGGCGTCGAGCAGCGTTGGCGGCACATGCGGTTGGAGCATCGCCCGGGCCGCCTCGCGCCACGCCGCTTCGGTGTCGCGCAGCCGCAGGCTGTGGCGGGGCAGCCCGGCGGCGCGGAGCAGGGTGCTCAGCCACTTGCCGTCCCAGCTGGGCGCGCTGGCCAGCAAATCGTGGCCGGTCAGCACCTCGACCATCCGCTGCGCCACTGCCTCGTGCGGTTCCCCCTCTGCGAGCAATGTCGTGCGGGGAATATGGTGGATTGCCTCGGCGGCAGGATCCCAGTCCTCCCAGTCGGGAGCGGGGCGGATGAGGTGCGCTTCGCTCCGCCCGTCCTCGAACACCTAGGCGACCTCGATCGGGTAGCTGCGCTTGCCCAGCGACGAGGCCTCGAAGTCCAGAAATACCAGCATGCCCATGATAACGACAGTGCAGCGCCTGGACCGCAAGGCCTTTTCGCAGCTCACCGCAGCCGTATCGACAACTCCACCTCGTCGTTGAACGGCATCGACATATAGCCGTTGGCCACCTTGCCCACCCGCTCCAGATAGTCGGGGCAATGATCGACATTGTCGGCGAGCAGGATCGCGCCGGGGCGCAGCCGCGGCTCGAGCAGGTCGAGAATGTCGGCATAGAGCGCCTTGGCGCCATCGAGCAGCACCAGGTCGATCGTCTCGGGCAGATCCGCCGCCAGCGTCTGCAGCGCATCGCCTTCGCGGAAATCGACCAGGTCGGACAGGCCGGCTTCCGCGAGATTGGCCCTGGCGCGGGCAATCTTCGAGGGTTCGAACTCGGTCGCGATCAGCCGCCCGCCGCCATTGTCGCGCAGCGCCGCGGCAAGATGGAGCGTGGAAATGCCGAAGGAGGTGCCGAACTCGACGATGTTGCGCGCGCCCGTGGCGCGGCCCAGCATGTAGAGCAAGGTGCCGACGGCGGGCGAAACGGGCAAAGCGAAGTCGCCAAGCCGGGCATAGAGTTCGGCATAGTCGGTCTTGCTGCGCAGCAGGCGGCGCTGCTCCTCGCCGCTGATCCCGGCAAAGGCGGGGGCGAGCATGGGCGGGTTTGCCTCGGCCTCGGCAAACAGGCGTGCGATCAGGGGCGCCACGGGGGCGCTGGTAAGCGTATTCGTCATGGGGGTGCTCCGGTGACCGGCGGGAACTTGCCGGCACCGCCAAAATACGACTAATCCGTCAGCTTCGCCTATTCGCATTGGCAAGGAGCCCCATGGCCGCCGCCCGAACCCCGCCGATTCACGCGCGGAAACGCCCCAAACAGCAGCGCGCGACCCAGCTGATCGAGGCGGTGCTCGAAGCCGCTGTTCAGGTTTTGATGGCGGAGGGCGCGCAGCGTTTCACCACCGCGCGAGTCGCCGAGCGGGCGGGGGTGAGCGTCGGCTCGCTCTACCAATATTTCCCGAACAAGGCAGCGATCCTGTTCCGGCTGCAGGCGG
The DNA here is from genome assembly GCA_030824725.1 of Sphingomonas sp. Lineage (GTDB taxonomy): Bacteria > Pseudomonadota > Alphaproteobacteria > Sphingomonadales > Sphingomonadaceae > Sphingomonas. The sequence goes on along the minus strand of JAPJRE010000045.1, from coordinate 160 downwards.
ACGAATGGCGCCGCACCACCGCGCTCCTCTCTGGCATCCTGGAGCAGCGCGAGGTTCCGCCGCCGGTGCGGCTGCGCCAGCTGGTCCATGCCTTTGTCCGCTCCGAATGCGAGGAGGCGGCGATTCGCACCGCGCTCAGCGACGCCGCGCCGCTCTATCG
>JAPJRE010000044.1 GCA_030824725.1 Sphingomonas sp. | reverse complement strand
GTGGTGAGCGTCGCCCGCCCGGACAGGAGCGTGCCGCCCGCGGCGACCAACGCGGCGCGGAGCGCCCGATCGAGCGCGCCGAGATCCTCGATCTGTGCGGTATTGAGGAACCGGATTGCCCCCGCGCGCGGCGTACCGGGAAGCGCGCGCAGCTCGGCTGGCGTCACGTCGCGGAACGCGGCGGTGCCGATATCGGCCGCCGACCAGGCGCGGCGACCGGCCTCGGCCGCCGCGCTGCTCCCCCAGGCGACGACATGGCCCGCCTCGCGCAGCAGCGCCGGTCCGTCGAGGCTGGCGTCCAGCCGCTGCCAGGCGGGCAGTGCCTCGCCGAGCAGCGCGGCCAAGGCCGTCCGCCCGCGCGCAAAGCTGCCGGGCCGCGCCGCCGCCAGCAGGCGCAGGCCGAAGGGCAGCCAGTGCCGCCAGGCCGCCGGCGGCAGCGACACCGCCCCGCCCGCACCGAACCGGCGCCGGGGCAGGCTGCGGATCGTCGACCAGGAAGCGAGCGGCTCGACCTGCTCGATGGCGATGTGCCCGGCATTGCCCCAGGAAGCGGCAGTGCGCTGCGGATCATCGTCGACCAGCCGCACCGACCAGCCGGACCGGGCGAGCGCAAGCGCGCTGCTCAGCCCGACCACGCCGCCCCCGATTACTATCATGTTGCGCCGCATCGACTTCGCCTTGCTCATTTTGGAGTATAGGTATACTGTATTTGTTGGCCATGCGCGTCTGAAGCCGCTTGCCCAAGGCGCGCAAAGCATGGCTTGCGCAATTGTACTCGTCCCAAGGAAAGCCTCACCGCATGAGCATCGTTGTCCGCACGCTTTCGGAGCAGATCTTCACGATCGTCCGCGAGCAGATCGTATCGGGCAAGCTCCCGGTCGATCAGGCGATCCGCCAGGATGCGCTCGCCAACCAGCTTGGCGTCAGCAAGATCCCGCTGCGCGAGGCGCTGGCGCGGCTGGAACAGGAAGGCCTGCTCGTCGGCCAGGCGAACCGCGGCTATTTCGTCCGCGCGATGTCCTCGGGCGAAGCGGAGGAAATCTACGCGCTGCGCCTGGCGATCGAGCCCGAGGCGGTCGCCGCCGGCGCGCTCTCCGCCACCGATGCCGATCGCGCCGCGGCGCGCGAGGCGCTGACCGCGCTCGACGTGGCGGCGGCCGAGCATCTCGACGAAGTCGCCGCGCACAACCGCGAGTTCCACATGGCGCTGGTCCGCCCCGGCGGGCGTCTGCTCACCACCCAGCTCGTCGAGCGGCTGCAGATCCTGTCCGAACGCTATGTCCACAAGCATCTCGAACCCGCCGGGCGCGAGGATCGCGCGCATCTGGAGCATGCCGGGCTGATGGCGGCGTGGGAGAGCGCCGATGCCGACCGGGCACGGGCGCTGGTCCGCGCGCATATCGAAGGCACCCTCACCGATCTTCGCCGCCAGCTGAACGGCTAATCCCTCAGCCGCGCGCCAGCACGCTGCGCGCGCGGCCGTAGAGGAAGTAGACGGCGAGCCCCGCGACGTTCCAGATCAGGAAACGCACCAGCGTCTTCTCCGGCAGCGAGAAGAGCAGATAGAGGCAGCCGAGCACCGCCAGCGTGCCGACCAGATAAGGCTGCGGGCAGCGGAAGATGCGCGGCGCGTCGGGTGCGCGGCGGCGGAGCAGCATCATGCACAGGCCCACCGCGATGAACGCGATCAGCGTACCGGCGTTCGCCAGCTCGGCGATCTCGTCCAGCCGCAGGAAACCCGCGACCGCGGCGACGAACAGCCCGGTGATCCCGGTCACCAGCACCGGGGCGCCGGTGCGCGGCGAGACCCTAGCGAGCCCGCGCGGCAGCAGCCCGTCGCGCGCCATCACGAAGAAGATGCGGCTCTGCCCGTACATCATCACCAGGATCACCGAAGGGAGCGCGACCAGCGCTGCGGCGGCGATCGCCCAGGCGGCGAAGGGGTGGCCGAGCGTGCGCAGCACCAGCGCCAGCGGCTCGGGGGAGTTGCCGAGCGTGGTGTAGGACATCGCCCCCACCGCGGCGACCGCGACGAGGATGTAGATGGTGGTGCACAAGGCCATCGATCCGACAATGCCGATGGTCAGGTCGCGACCCGGCTTCTTGGCTTCCTCCGCCGAGGTGGCGACGGCGTCGAAGCCGTAAAAGGCGAAGAACACGATCGCGGCGGCGGCCATCACGCCGCGCGTGGCGCTACCCTCGGCATGGCTGGCGAAGCCATAGGGCATAAAGGGGTGGAAGTTCGCCGCATCGAAGCCGGGCAGCGCCAGCGCCACGAACACCGCCAGCGCCACCAGCTTGATCACGACGAGCACGATATTGAGCGTCGCGCTCTCGCGGGTGCCGAGCATCAGCATGCCGGCGATGGCGAAGGAGACGAGCACCGCCGGCAGGTTGACGATGCCCCCGGCGTGCGGCCCCTGGAGCAGCACCGCCGGCAGGTGGATGCCCGCCGATTGCAGCCAGCCGACCAGATAGCCGGACCATCCCACCGCCACCGCCGAGCAGGCGAGCGAATATTCGAGGATCAGGCTCCAGCCAACCACCCAGGCGATCGTCTCGCCCAGCACCGAATAACTATAGGTATAGGCGCTGCCCGCCGCGGGGATCATCGTCGCCAGCTCGGCATAGGCGAGCGCGGCGCAGGCGCACACCGCGCCGGCGATGACGAAGGCGAGAATCACCGCCGGCCCTGCCCGCTCGGCGCCGACGCCGGTCAGCGTGTAGATGCCGGTGCCGACGATCGCACCCACGCCGAGCGCGATCAGGTGCGGCCAGGAGAGGCTGGGGCGCAGCCGATGCGCATCAGAACCCGTGCTGCGCTCGATCGGCTTGAGCGGCCCCCAAAACCCCATGCGTCCCCCAATATTCTCGTGTGATCAGACGACCGAGAAGCCGGCCCAGAACGGGTCCTCGCGGTCGATCCAGATGGTGTTGAAGCCGGTGGCGATCGCCGAGCCTTCGATCGAGGGGATGATGCCGGGGCGATCGCCCACCATCACCGCTTCCTCGACCCGGCCGATGAACCGGCTGCCGATATAGCTTTCATGGACGAAGCGATCGCCGACGTTCAGCCGGCCCTGCTGCTCCAGATGCGCCAGTCGCGCCGAGGTGCCGGTGCCGCACGGGCTGCGATCGATCGCGCGTTCGCCGTAGAACACGGCGTTGCGGCCATCGGCGCCCTCGCCCTTGGGCTTGTCGGCCCAGAGGACATGGCTCACGCCGCGGATGCGGTCGTCGAGCGGATGCACCGGCTCTACCTTGTCGCGCACCATCTCGCGGATGGTGCGGCTGAGCTCGACGATGCGCGAAGCGCCGAGATCGTCGAGGCCGGTATAGGGCCCCTGCGGCTCGATGATCGCGTAATAATTGCCGCCATAGGAGACGTCGATTCGGAGCGGGCCAAAGCCCGGCACCTCGATCTCGATGCCGCGTGCGGCGACATAGGCGGGCACGTTGCGGATGCGCACCCAGCGCACCCGGTCGCCCGTCATTTCATAGGCGATGTCGATCACCCCCGCCGGCACTTCGATGCGCAGCTGGCCGGGCGTGCACGGCGTGATCAGGCCGTGTTCGAGCCCGAAGGTGACCATCCCGATCGTGCCGTGGCCGCACATCGGCAGGCAGCCCGAGGTCTCGATGAACAGGATGCCGCAATCGGCGTCGTCGCGGGTGGGCGGGTAGAGGAACCCGCCCGACATCATGTCGTGCCCGCGCGGCTCGAAGCAGAGGCCGGTGCGGATCCAGTCGAACCGCTCGAGAAAGTCCGCGCGCCGCGCCAGCATGTCGCCGCCGCGGAGCAGCGGTGCGCCGCCCGCGACCAGCCGCACCGGGTTTCCCGCGGTGTGGCCGTCGATGCAGAAGAAGGTGTGGCGCATGGTTTTCCTCAGGCTGCCTTGGCGGCGCGCTGGCTGGGGCGGGTCGCCGCGGCTTCCTCGACCCAGGCGGTAACCTGGGCGCGGCGCGCGCCCGAAAGCGGCAGGCGCGGCAGGCGGACACGCTCGCTGCCACGGCCCATGATCTGCTCGGCGAGCTTGATCGACTGGACCAGGTCGTGCTCGGCATCGAGGTGGAGCAGTGGCATGAACCAGCGGTAGATGGCGCGGGCCTCGTCGTAGCGGCCTTCGTTGAACGCCGCGACCAGCCGTACCGATTCTTCCGGGAAGGCGCTGGTGAGGCCCGAGACCCAGCCCGAGGCGCCGAGGAACAGGCCTTCCAGCGCCACGTCGTCCAGGCCCGCCATCAGCGTATAGCGATCGCCATAGCGGTTGAAGAGATCGGTGAAGCGGCGCGGATCGGGCGCGCTTTCCTTCACCGCCACGATGTTCTTGACGTCGATCAGGCGGTCCAGCGTCTCGGTGCCGATCGATACGCGATAGGCCGGCGGATTGTTGTAGAGCATGATCGGCAGCGAGGTTGCCGCCGCGACGGCGCGGAAATGCGCCTCCAGTTCCTCGGGCGTCGGCACATAGACCATCGCCGGCAGCAGCATCAACGCATCGATGCCGATCTTCTCCGCATCGCGGGCATAGTCGATCGCACGCGCAGTGGTGAATTCCGATACGCCCGCGACCAGCGGCACGCGGCCACCGACGGCCTCGACGCCGGCACGCAGCACCTGGCGCTTCTCCTCGGGCTCGAGCGAATTGTTCTCGCCGCAGGTGCCAAGCAGGATCAATCCGTCCACACCATCGTCCACCAGCGCCGCCTGGGTGCGCTGGGTGGCATTGAAATCGATCGAGAGATCCTCGGCGAACTGGGTGGTCGCCGCGGGATAGACGCCGGTCCAGAGCGTCTTGGCTGCAGTCATAAGAACACGATCCTCCATAGGGGTTGATCGATTTCGTATACGGTATGCTACAAAAGCGCAAGGCTTGGGTGAACCCATGCACATTTTGGGGCGAACCGGAAGGGTCAGCACGGGCTGCGCCGCCCGGGGAACGCCGCAGCGATGCCGCCGATCGTGGCGCTGGAACGGCGCGGGAGACCGCTCGTTAGCGATAGCTTGCTCGTTCCGAAGGCTTTTCCTGCATGGCTTCTTCCCGCGATCCCATCGTGCGCGCGATCGCGCCGGCCAAGGCGCCCGCTCCGCTGGCGATCGGCGACGTTGCGGCGCGTCTCGCCGAATCGCTTGGCGACCGCGATCTGCTGTTCGCCGCCGCCGACGAGCCCCGCGCCCTTGCGGTCGCCCGCACGCTTGCCGCCCTGGTGCCGGACGCGGTCGTCGTCCTCTGCCCCGGCAGCGACGCGCTGCCCGGCGATGCCGCCCCCGCCTCCCCCGCCAATGTCGGCGAACGCGTCGCCGCACTCCGGCGCCTGTATCTGGCCCGGCAGGCCGAGGAGCGGCCGCGCCTGGCCTGCATCACCACCGGCGAGGCGCTCGGCCGGCGCTATCCCCCGCCCCGGGCCTTCGAGGCGGCGCCGCCGCGCGTCGCCACTGGCGCGCCCGTCGACCTCGCGGCGCTGTTCGCGGCGTTGGTCGAGGCCGGCTATGTCGAGGACGAACGGGTCGACGAGCCGGGCGAGGTCGCGCTGCGCGGGCAGGTGCTGGACGTCTACCCCGCCGATGCATCCGAGCCGCGGCGCATCGAAGCCGCCGACGGACGGGTGATCGCGCTGCGCAGCTACGATCCCGCCACCCAGCGGACCACGGGGGAATGCGACGCGCAGGAACTCGGCCGCGTCGCTGAGCCGTCGCTCGGCGAGGACGCGGTGCCGCTGACGGCGCATCTGCCGGAGGCGCGGCTGGCGATCGAGCCTGCTGCCGAGGATCGACGGGCCCGCTTCCTTGCGCTTGCCGCAGACACAAGGCGGCGGCGTCCTGGACGCGCGTCGCGCGACGTCCTGGAGGACAAGGCGTGGCGCGCGGCGGTCGCGGCGCATCCCCCGCTCGACCTTGCGGCCGCCGGAGATCCCCCGCCCCGCTTCATCGAGGGCCGGGCGCCGCTGCGCGCCTTTGCCCGCGCCGCACACGCCGCCATGGCAGCGGGGGACCGCGTCATCCTGCTCGGCAGCGCGCGCGACCTTCGCTTCCTGCGCAGCCGGGTCGCCGGCGCCCTGAAGGCCGATCTCGAGACGGTGGCCAGCTGGGCCGAGCTGCGCAGCCGGCCGGCGGGCAGCGTCGCGTTGCTGGAGGCCCCCGTCGATCGGGGCTTCCGCCGCGACGACGTGCTCGCCGTTGCCGCCGGCGACCTGCTGGGCAGCCGCGCCGAGCGCGACAGCGGCCAGCACGGTGCCGCCGACACCGCGCTGTTCGGCCAGACCGAGATTCGCCTCGGCGATCTGGTGGTGCATGAGGATCACGGCATCGCCATGGTCACCGGGCTCGCCCCGATGCCCGGCGAGGAGGCGGCCGGCGGCGATGCGATCGCGCTCAGCTATGCCGAGGGCGGCGTGCGGCTGGTGCCGGTCGCCGAGGCCGACCGGCTGTGGCGCTATGGCGGCGATGCCGATGCGGTGACGCGCGACAAGCTGGACGGATCGAGCTGGGAAAAGCGCCGCGGCATGATCGATGCCGCCATAGCCGAAACCGCGCGCGGCATGATCGCGCTTGCCGAGGCGCGGATGGCACAGACCGCCCCGATGCTGGCGCCGGATACCGCCGCCTATGAGCGCTTCGTCGCCGGCTTCCCCTATCCGGAGACGCGCGACCAGGCGCGGGCGATCGCGGCGGTGCGGGACGATCTCGCCGCGGGCACGCCGATGGACCGGCTGGTGATCGGCGATGTCGGCTTCGGCAAGACCGAGGTCGCGCTGCGCGCCGCCGCGCTCGCCGCGCTGGCGGGGCATCAGGTGGCCGTCGCCGCCCCGACGACGGTGCTCGCGCGCCAGCATCTGGAGACCTTCACCGAGCGCTTCGAGGGGACCGGCATCGCGGTGGCGGGCCTCTCCCGCCTGTCGAGCGCGGCGGAGAAGAAACGGGTGAAGGCGGGGCTGGCCGACGGATCGATCCAGGTCGTGATCGGCACCGGGGCGGTGGCCGGCAAGGGCGTTGCCTATGACCGGCTCGCGCTCGTCATCATCGACGAGGAGCAGCGCTTCGGCGCCGCGGACAAGGCGAAGCTCCGCACCCGCGGCGCCGGCCATGTGCTGACGCTGAGCGCCACGCCGATCCCCCGCACGCTGCAGGCGGCCTTGGTGGGCATCCAGCACCTCTCGGTCATCGCCACGCCCCCTGCCCGGCGCCAGCCGATCCGCACCGCCGTGGGCGTGTTCGACGAGGGCGTGGTGCGCGCGGCGCTGCTGCGCGAGCGGAGCCGCGGCGGCCAGAGCTTCGTCGTCGTGCCGCGCATCGAGGACATGGCCCCGCTCGCCGAGAAGATCGCCCGGCTGGTGCCCGAGCTCGAACTGCTCCAGGCGCACGGCAAGATGCCGGCGGCCGAGATCGACGAGGCGATGGTGCGCTTCGGGCGCGGCGACGGCGACGTGCTGCTCGCCACCAACATCATCGAGGCCGGGCTCGACGTGCCCCGCGCCAACACCATGGTGCTCTACCGCGCCGATCGCTTCGGGCTGAGCCAGCTCCACCAGCTGCGCGGCCGGGTGGGGCGCGGCAGCCGGCGCGGCCAGGTGCTGCTGCTCACCGCGCCCGACAAGCCGATCGGCGCGCGCACGCTCAAGCGGCTGCGCACGCTGGAGGCGTTCGACCGGCTCGGCGCCGGGTTCGCGATCAGCGCGCAGGATCTCGACACGCGCGGCGCCGGCGATCTGCTCGGCGAGGCGCAGGCCGGGCATATGAAGCTGATCGGTGTGGACCTGTACCAGCATTTGCTGGAGGCGGCCCTGCGCACCGCGCGCGGCGAGACGGTGGAGCGCTGGACGCCGGAACTGCATCTGGGGCTGCAGGGCCAGCTGCCCGCCGACTGGATCCCCGAGGAAGAACTGCGCGTCGAATTCTATGTGCGGCTCGCCCGCGCCGAAGACGGTGCCGCGATCGACGCGCTGGAGGCGGAACTGGAGGACCGGTTCGGCGCGTTGCCCGATGCCGCCGCGACGCTGCTGGCGGTGGCACGGGTCCGCGCCCAGGCGCTGGCGCTGCGGATCGCCCGCATCGATGCCGGCCCCGCCGCGATCGCCTTTACCCCACGGGCGGATTTCGCCGGCGACGCCGGGGCTGCGGGACTCGCCGAAAAGGGCGACCGGCTGCTGCTCGCCGAGCGTATCGAGAATCCTTCGGCGCGGCTGGCGCGGATCGAAACGGCTCTGGAGGCGATGGTGGACGATTGACGCGTTGTGCTTGGGTCCCACCCGGCCTAGGCTGCGGCAAAATACCAGAAACCGGAGAGGAGTGGCGTCATGATCCTGCCTATCCTGCTGATGCTGCAGACCAGCCCTGCGTTCAACGCCGAGGAGGAGATCATCGTCGTTTCGCGCCAGCTGCGAATGATCAAGGTCGATCTCAAGACCGACAAGCACAAGGAAGGGATGAGCCTGCGCAGCTGCCGCATCACGCGCAGCTCGGGCCATAGCGACCTCGATGCGATTCCCTGCGGCGTCGCCGAGCAATGCGTCGCCGACGGCGTGCCGACCCGCCGCCACCTCAAGGCCTGTGTCGAGGACAAGTCGACCGACCGGATCAACGCGGTGCTGGCGATGCGCCGCGCCGCGCACGAGAGCTGAGCCAGCGCAGAGTCGGTTTGGAAATGCGCCGTAAGCGCATTTCCAAACCGCGGATTTCAAAAGACCGCTCAGCGCTGCTGGCCGAGCCCCGTCGCCGCCCAGGTGATGCCTCCCAGCAGGTGCTGGAGATAGCGGTCGTCGCGGTACATCTCCCCCTCATGGCCGAGCAGGGTCACGAACACCCTGCCCTTCTCATAGGCATGGAACCAGGCCTCGGGATGATCCTTGCCCATCCGGTGCCCCACCTGCCCCGGCCAGATGCGGGTGGGATCGTAGCTCGCCTCGTCGACGCCGAGAACGCGGTGGATGGCGATGTCGAACGGATTGGCGGTAACATAGAATTCGTCGCTCCACAGCCAGCGCTCGGGCAATCCGAAGGCCGCCGGGAAGCCTTTGTCGAGCACCGTCACCACCCCGGTCTGGATCATCGGGTGGTTGACGAAGCTGCGGCCGACCAGCTTCTCGTACCAGGGCCAGACCCCGGCCGGGATGATCGCGGCGCGGTGCACCACCACTGCATTGCCGCCGCCCTGCAGATACCGCTCCAGCCCCGCGCGCTGGGTAGGAGTGAACGTGTCGGCCGGCGTGTTGAGCAGCAGGACGACGGCGTAGCGCTTGAGGTCGCCGTCGAGCGGGACGCCGTCCTTGTGCCAGTCGATCGCGAAGGCGTGGAGACGCCCCAGCCGCTCGAGGCTGTCGCGGGCGACGGGGATATATTCGTAGTGATAGGTGCTCGGCGCGGCGATCACCAGCACCGTGAACTGCGGATCGGCCCGGCCGAGCGCGGGCACCAGCAGCGCGGCGAGCGCGAGCAGCAGCGACAGCCAGCGCTTCACCGGGCGCGCTCGGCGCTGAGCCGCGACATCAGGATCGCGGCGCGCTTGGCCTGGCGGCGGATGCTGTCGAGGTCCACGGTCTCGCCGGGGGCGTGGTCGCCGGTGCTATAGGGCCCCAGCCCCGCCAGGCTGTCGACATCGGCCGCGACAAAGGACACGTCCCCTGCCCCGCGCTTGCGCGGATCCAGCGCCGGCATTTCGGGCAGGCCGAGATCGCGGTTGACCCCGTTGAGCGCGGCGAGCAGCGCGCGGTTGCCGTCGGTGGGCGCCATCGCCGGATAGCCTTCGCCGAATTCGATCCTGGCATCGGTCTCCGGCGCGTGCGCTGCGACGATCGCTTCCATCTTGGCGCGCACCCGGGCGGTCTGCTCCGGGCTCAGCGTCCGGAAATCGCCGATCGCGATCGCCGTCCGCGGGATGATGTTGGTCTTGCCCGCGGCGCGTGCGTCGCCGCTCTCGGTGAGCGTGGCCTGCGCGCCGCCGGCGATCACGCCGGTGTTGAAAGTAAGGTTGGGCTCCGGCAGTTCCTTACGGAAGGCGGCGAGGATCCGCGCCAGTTCGTTGATCGCCCCGTCGCCCACGCCGGGCCCGAAGATGCCCGAGCTGTGCCCGGTCTTGCCGGTGGCGGTGATCCGCCAGTCGATCGCCGAGCGCCGGGCGATCGATCCCATGTCGCGCCCGCCATCGATCACCAGCCCCTCGAAATCGAGCGCGATATCGGCACGCTTGCCCGCCGCGATCAGATCGGCGCGCGCGATGCTGTGCGGGCTGCCGGACTTTTCCTCGTCCCCGGTCAGCACGATCTCGATATTGGCGTGTTTCAGCGTGCCGGCGGCCTGCATCGCCCGCAGCGCGGCGAGCATCACCACCATGCCGCCCTTGTCATCGCCCGCGCCCGGGCCTTCCGCCAGATCGCCCTTGCGGACGAATGTCTGGAAGGGCGAATTGGGCTCGAACACCGTATCCAGATGGCCGATCAGCAGCAGCCGCTTGGTGCCCGGCTTGCCGCGATGCACGGCGATCAGGTGGCCGGCGCGCTGCACCGCATCCATCGGCTTCCAGGTGACGGTGAAGCCCAACGGCTCCAGCTCGGCCCGCAGCATCGTGCCCACCTTGGTGACGCCCGCCAGGTTGAGCGTGCCGCTGTTCTGGTTGACCAGCCTCTCCAGCAGCGCGACCGATCGCGCCTGTTCCGCATCCACGGTGCGCGTCATCGTCGCTTCGGCGGCGGTCAGGCGCTGTGCCGCGGCCTGGTGAGCAAGGAGCAGGCACGCGGCGAGCGGGAAGGCGCCGCGGCGGCCGTGGCGAAACAGATCCATCATGCGGGTCCCCTGTGGTTGAATCGGCCGTTCCGCGCCGACGCGCGGATCACGCCGGCTGATGGCACACCGCCTCGACATTCGCACCGTCCGGCCCGAGCACGAATGCGGCGTAATAGTTCGGATGATAGTGCGGGCGAAGGCCGGGCGCGCCATGGTCGACGCCGCCGATCGCCAGCGCCGCCGCATGGAAGGCATCCACTTCCGCCCGGCTCGCGGCGGCGAAGGCAAGGTGCAGCGGCCCGCTGGCCGGATCGCCGGTGCCGATCCAGAAGAACGGCTTGCCGTCCCTGCCGAAGCCGAGACCGTGATAGCCGCCGCTCTGCTCGGGCGTGACTTCCATCTCCAGCCCGATCCCCAGCGGGGCCAGCGCCGCCGCATAGAAGCGCCGTGCCGCGTCGATATCGTGCGTGGTGATGCCGATATGGTCGATCATGCTGCCCTCCCCTCCCCGCCGACCATGCCGGGACGACGCCCGGGAGACAAGCATGGGCAGCGCGATCAGGAGAGCTGTCGGGCCAGATCGGCAAGCAGGATGCGCGCGACGGGCTGTTCGCCGTCATCCTCGATGTCCAGGCTGCCGCGCAGCGGCTTGCGGGCGCCGCGGTGGCGCAGCAGCGCCCGCGCCAGGTCATTGCCGGCGATCAGTGCTGCCCGCAGGTCCGGCAGGTCGCGGCGCTCGATGCCATGGGGATGGTGATCGGGGGTACGAACGCGGAAGCAATAAGCGGGCATGCAAGCATAATGCCCGCCGGTTCAACTGGTTGCGGGGCGTTGATGTAGTTTATTGTTGCTCCGGCGTGGCCTTCGCCACCTCGACCGCATAGAGATGCGCTGCGCCTTCGAAATTGCCGCGGAACAGGATCCATTTGCCGTCGGGCGTGAAGATCATATTGGGCTCCAGCCGATAGTCCTGGCGCCGCATGTCGACCAGCTTCTCCGCGGCCAGCGTGCCCGGCGCGACCAGTGCCGCGGCATCATTGGCATGGATGCCCGCCACGTCCGCGATGGCGTGCGGCGTGAACAGGTAGAGATATTTGCCGTCCGGTGCACGGGCGACCATTTCGGCGTCGCCGCCGTCGCCGGTGAAACGGGAACCGTCCGGCGATACGTTGTAGTGCACCGACCAGAGATTGCGCTCGACATGGTACCAGCGGCGCCTCCCCGTCGCGATTTCGACCCCGGCCAGCCAGAACACTTCCCCGCGCGGCGTCTGCAGGTCGTACCAAACCCATTTCCCGTCGGGCGAGAAGAACTCGTGGCCCGCAATCTCCATGTTCATCGTGCGGCTGTGGAGCCGGCGCTCGCCCGTACCGTCGGCTCGGATCACCCAGATCCGGTCGACCCGGTGCCACGGCCCCTCGTGGCAATAGAGGATCTGCTGCGGATCGGTGGGCGAGAACTGGACATGGTTGAGCCAGTCGGTCGAGGCGGTCACCACCCGCCGCGCGCCGGTGCGCAGGTCGATCGTGAAGATCTCCATCGGCACTTGCGCGTCGAGGCGACGGTTGAGGTGGACCTCCTTGGCTTCGGCATAGGGCAGCGGCTTCCCGTCGGGCCCGTTGGCGCGATAGTCGTTCATGCCCGGGGTGTTCACTTCGCCTTCGCGGCGGGCGAGCGTGCCGTCAGGGCGCAGCGGGACGATCGGCCTGGCGACCTGGCCGAGCAGCAGCGTCTCGTCGGCGTTGATCGATCCGATCCAGCCGCCGGGCACCGTCGCGACGCGCCGTGTCGCGCCGGTATCCGCATCGGCGGCGAACACCCCGAACGGACCGCCCGCATCGTCCCGCGCGCGCTCGGCGAAATAGACAGTGCGCGTCCGGCGCCCGGTGAACAGCAGCACCGCGCCGGGGCGGGTAACGAGCGGCTGCACTTCCCAGGTCTTCAGATCGACCAGCGCGAGGCCCTGCGACGTGGTCACCGCCATCTTGTCACCCTGCGGCAGGAAGCCGTTCTGCGTGAAATAGAGGCTCACCGTACCAGGCGCGCGGCTGATCCGGACGACCCGGTGGCCGGTGGCCTTGTCTATCCACGCCGCGGCGGGATCGGCGGCTGCCACGCCCATCGTGGACGATACGGCAAGCGCCGCCCCCAGCACTCGCGCGCGGATGCCCAGCCATGCCATGATCGCTCTCCCAAGCTGACTTGATGTCGTTTCACATAGTATGATAGCAGTTCATATTATGGAGTAAAGCAGCCGGTGCCGCTTCGCGGACGCCGGTCCAGGAGAGAGCATGGCCCGAAGCGCGCCCACCACTCGCCCCGTCCGGTGGTATCATTATGCCGCCTATGGATCGAACGACGTACTCGGCGCGGGCTCGATGGCGGTGATCTCGGGCTGGGTGCTGATCTTCTACACCCAGTTCTGCGGACTCGAGGCGTGGCAGGCAGCGCTGATCTTCACCGTGGCGCGGGTGCTGGATGCGATCGCCTCACCGGTCATCGGGCATCTTTCCGATGCGATGGGCGATACCCCGCTCGGCCGCCGCTTCGGCCGGCGCCGGTTCTTCATCCTGGCGGCGATCCCCCTCCTCCCCTCCTTCGCGATCATGTGGGTGGCCGGGCAGGGCTTCTGGTATTACCTCGTCACCTATGTGCTGTTCGAGCTGGTCTACGCGATGGAGATCATCCCGTACGAAACGCTCGCGGCGGAGATGGCAAGCGACTATCGCACCAAGGCGAAGTTCGCGGGCGTGCGGATCCTCTTCGCCCAGGCAAGCGCGATCTTGGCGGGCTTCCTGCCCGGCATGCTGATCCAGGCGCTGGGCAAGAACAGCCCGCAGACCTTCTTCTACATGGGCATCCTGTTCTCGGCGCTGTTCATGGTGACGGCCGGGCTGCTCTACCGGTTCAGCTGGGAGCGGCCGGCGGCGGAAGTGGCAGCGCTGCGGCCCGCAGGCCCCCCCCGAGCGACCGTGGGCGCGGCGATCCGGGGGCTCTATGCGAACCTTTTCTCCACCTTCCGCATCCGCGCCTTCCGGCTGCACCTGGGCATGTATCTGGGTGGCTATATCAGCCAGGACGTGTTCAACGCTGCCTTCACCTTCTTCGTCGTGTTCGCGTTGATGGGATCGATCGGGGCAGCGTCGGCGCTGCTCGGCACGATGTACATCGTCCAGTTTGTCGCGGTGCTGCTGGCGATCAACCTCGCGCTGCGCAGTTCCCCTGCCCGTGCCTATCAGCTGGCGGCGCTGAGCTTCGCGGCGGGCGTACTGGTGCTGCTCGCGCAGTGGCGCATGGGGGTGCAGGTGGGCAATGCCTGGTTGTGGCTGCCGATCGCGCTGGCCGGCCTGGGTCGCGGGGCGCTCAACTACATTCCCTGGGCGACCTACAACTACATGGCCGATGTCGACGAGATCGTGACCGGACGGCGTCGCGAGGGGGCCTTTGCCGGCGTGATGACCTTCGTGCGCAAGCTGACGCAAGCGGCGGCGGTCGCCGGTGTCGGTGCGATCATGAGCGCGGGGGGCTTCGCCAAGGGCGCGGCGGTGCAGAGTCCGGGGGCGATCCACACCATCGCGCTGGTGCTTGGGATCGGCACCGTCAGCGTGCTGCTCGCGGGCATGCTGGTCTCCACCCGCTTCCGCCTCAACGCCGCGACGCATGACGTGCTGATGGCGGAGATCGATCGCTTCAAGCGCGGCGAAACGGTGCCGGGATCCCCGCAGGCGCAGGCGGTGGTGGAAGACCTGTCGGGCTGGCGGTACGACCAGCTCTGGGGGCGGAATCCGGTGGCGGGCGTGCGGGGATAGGCTCGCTCCTGCTCCGGTCGCGGAGGTTGTCCTTGGCAGGTTAGCCTTCGCCATGACGCTAGAGGAATTGGAAGCGCTGGCAGCGCTCGAGTGGGCAGCATCTGCGGGCCCTTGGTACGTACGGCATCTGGACGATGACATGCGCATGGGCGCGATTGCCGTCTCGACGCACCCCGACAGCGGCGCAAGTGAGGACATGCGATCGGGGACATGGCCCTCCTCGCAAGTCGTTGCTGCATGTCTGATCCAATCGCCCCCGTATGTCGTGCCCGGCGATGATCGACAGGAGGAAAACGCGCGGCGCATCGCTGCGGTGCGAACGGCCTTGCCTGATTTGCTGCGATTGGCGCGCCTTGGTCTGAACCGACAGGGATGATTCTTCTCTCTCTTCCAATCAAGAAAGGAGAAACTCTGAAGCCGGTTAGAAGGTTTTTTGAATCCTTACAGAGTTACGCACGGCGCTGACGTGCTCCGACTCACGATTCCAGCGCGATTCGCGTATTAGGCCCCGTTCCCGAAGTGTCGTTTTCGTGTTCCCGAAAGATCGGGCATCCTGTTCCCGAAGGATCGAACAGGGGTTCCGGAAGGATCGAACCCCGTTCCGAATGTGTCGAAAGGCCGGGTCGCAGGAGCTTTTTGACACGTTTTCGGACTTGCCGATCCCGACGGTTGAATCACTTGGTGCGGAAAGCATCGCGAAGAGGTTCAATCCGGCCGACCCAGTGCGGCAATCGGAGCAGGGCCGGAACGGGAGCCCGACACTTCGGGAACGCCCGCCCGAGCGGCGGCCCGCATGCGGTCACCGTATCAGCGCAACTGATGCTTGTTCCGGCTGTGCCACTGCCGAACGAAGCCCATGAAGGCGTTCTGGTAATTGGCCGGGGTGCGTGCGGAATCGGCTTCCACCCAGTCCCGGAACTGGCGGTGTAGCTCCTGATAGTCCCAGCCGGGACATTCCTGCCGCAGCTGGGCGAGCGTCGCATCGGTGATCATGCCGGCGGTGGCGCGGGTCGCCAGTCCGGTCAGGGAACGACGGATCAGCGCACGCGCATCCGGGGCGGGCGGCGGCGCTTCCTGTTCGCGCGCTGGATCGGCGGATGGCGCGGCAGCCACTGCCGGAGCCTTGCCGACGGGGCGTGCCTCGCCCTCCCCGCGCCGCCGCATGCGCAGGCTCGGCTCGCGCTTGCCTGCCGGTGTTTCGAGCGACAGCGTATAGCCGGGCAGCTCGTCGCGCTCGACGATCTTGGCGATCTCGAACTTGAAGCGGCGATATTGCCCCTCGGCGCCTGACTTCTCGAACAGGGTCGGCATCGAGATCGCGAAGCCCGCCTCCCCTGCCCCGCCGGCATGCTTGCGCGCGACCTTGTAGAGCCAGCGCTCGCGCCCGCCGGTGAGGTCGAAATAGGCGCGGTCGATCGACAGCACCCCGCCGGTCATCAGCACGCCTTCGTAGAACCAGCTCGAGAGCTCGATGGTCATGCCGCGCGAACGCTCGGTCTTCTCGTCGACCAGCTGGGTCCAGCCGTCGAGCCAGCTGAATGTCGCCTCGCGGCGGTTCTCGGCGCGGATGTTGGTCTTGATCGTCGTCGCCACCAGCCGGTCGAGCGATTGGCCGAGCAGCTCATAGGCGCGCCCCGTGGTCGGGCGGCCGATCGCGCGGAGCAGATCATAGGGCATGAGGTGGAGCTTGCGCGGGATGTCGTTGCGGCCGCGCCGCGCCATGTCGGCGAGCACGCTGGCGCAGTAGATCAGGATGTCGGCGTCCCAGATCGTCGCCATGCCATAATCGGGATTGGCCGAGACATGCACCCACAGCTTGCCGTCCGGGCTCTTGTAGTCGATCGGCTTTACCCGCTTGGTCTTGGCGAGGCTGAAGAAGGGGCGCTCCATCATCTCGCGCTGGTCGCGCAGCGGCATGTCGGCGAGATAGGGGAGGAACAGGTCGAACTGTTCGGGGATCGACTGGCGATCGGCCTGGGTCATGGAGCCTCGAGGAGCAGGGTAAGGGAGGGGCGTTTCCCCGGGGAAACGGAGGGCGATCCCGGGATCGCGAAACGGGTCGGACGGCGGGGCGCGTGCAGCGGCTGTCTCATATACACAAAACCCAGCCCACCAGACTGTAAACGACATCTCG
>JAPJRE010000043.1 GCA_030824725.1 Sphingomonas sp. | reverse complement strand
GCGTGAAAGCGGACGGGACGGGCGTCGATCTGGCGAACGTCAAGATGAGCATGAACCCCTTCGACGAGATCGCGATCGAGGAAGCGGTGCGGCTGAAGGAGAAGGGCGCGGCGAGCGAGATCGTCGTCGTCACTATCGGCGTCGCCAAGGCGGAGACCGATGTGCTGCTCACCGCGCGCGCCATGGGTGCCGATCGCGGCATCCTGATCCAGACCGATGACGAGATCGAGCCACTGGCGGTGGCCAAGCTGCTCGCCAAGGTTGCGCAAGAGGAGCAGCCCGGGCTGATCATCCTCGGCAAGCAGGCGATCGACGACGATTCGAACCAGACCGGCCAGATGCTCGCCGCGCTGCTCGGCTGGGCGCAGGGCACCTTCGCCTCGAAGGTCGAGATTGCGGGCGACCGCGTGCACGTGACGCGCGAGATCGACGGCGGCCTCGAGACCGTCGACCTCAAGCTGCCGGCGATCGTCACCACCGATCTCCGCCTCAACGAGCCGCGCTACGCGACGCTGCCGAACATCATGAAGGCGAAGACCAAGCCGGTCGCGAAGAAGACCGTCGCCGACTATGGCGTCGACGTCACCCCGCGCCTCAAGACGCTCAAGGTCGTCGAGCCGGCCAAGCGCCAGGCGGGCATCAAGGTGGGTTCGGTCGACGAACTGGTCGAGAAGCTCAAGGGCATGGGAGTCGCCTGATGAAGACGCTGGTTTGGGTCGAACACGACAATCACAGCGTCAAGGATGCGACGCTCTCCACCGTCACCGCGGCCGCCAAGCTGGGCGACGTGCATCTGCTCGTCGCCGGCAAGGGCGTCTCGGCGGTGGCCGAGGCTGCCGCGCAGATCGCCGGCGTGGGCAAGGTCCATGTCGCCGACGACGCGGCCTATGAGCATTTCCTTGCCGAGAATGTCGCGCCGCTGGTGGTCCAGCTGATGGACAACCATGACGCGGTGCTGTTCCCGGCGACCACCACGGGCAAGAATGTGGCGCCGCGCGTCGCCGCCGCGCTCGACGTGATGCAGCTTTCGGACATCCTCTCGGTCGAGGGGCCGGACACCTTCACCCGGCCGATCTATGCCGGCAACGCGATCGCCACCGTGCAGACCAGTGACAAGAAGCTGGTGATCACCGTGCGCGGCACCGCGTTCGACAAGGCGGCGGCGACCGGCGGCAGCGGCACGGTGGAAGCCGTCGCGGCGGCGGGCGACAAGGGTCTCTCGACCTTTGCCGGCTCGGAGATCGCGACGTCGGAGCGTCCGGAGCTGACCAGCGCCAAGATCATCGTCTCGGGTGGCCGCGCGCTGGGCTCGCAGGAGCAGTTCCACGCGCTGATCGATCCGCTCGCCGACAAGCTGGGTGCCGCGGTCGGCGCCAGCCGCGCGGCGGTGGACGCAGGCTACGCGCCCAACGACTATCAGGTCGGCCAGACCGGCAAGATCGTGGCGCCGATGGTCTATGTCGCGGTCGGCATTTCGGGGGCGATCCAGCACCTCGCCGGCATGAAGGATTCGAAGACGATCGTCGCGATCAACAAGGACGAGGACGCGCCGATCTTCCAGGTGGCGGACATCGGCCTGGTCGGCGACCTGTTCACGCTGGTGCCGGAGCTGACCGAGAAGCTCTGAGCCACGTGCCGCTCGATTTCGAACGCGATGGGGCGGCGCACCTTGCCGGTGCAGCCGCCCCTTTTCTCACAAGGCTGCGCGCACTGGCAGGGATATTGCCGGCCGACAGGGCCGGGCTGCGGCTGCACGGCGTGGATGGTCTGGCCGAGCTACTCGCACCGGATGCGTTGGGCGCAACGGCAGCCGACTATCTGGGACCGACTGCCCGGCCCGTGCGCGCAATCTGCTTCGACAAGAGCGCGGCGAACAACTGGGCGCTCGGCTGGCATCAGGATCGCACAATCGCCGTTCGCCGGCGGGCCGATGTTGCGGGCTACGGCCCCTGGTCGACCAAGCAGGGCCTGCTCCATGTCGAGCCGCCTTTTGATGTCATCGAAGCCATGGTGATGTTGCGCATCCATCTCGATCCGGTGCCGGAGGATAACGCGCCACTGCTCATCGCGCCCGGTTCGCACCGACTGGGAAGGATTCCGGAGGGTGAAATCGCCGCGGCGGTGGCGGCATGCGGCACCGCGATGTGCCTCGCCGAAGCTGGCGACGTCTGGGCCTATCGCACACCTATCCTCCATGCCTCGGCGGCGAGCACCGCAACCGGTGATCGCCGCGTGCTGCAAGTGGACTACACGACCTTCGGCCTGCCCGCGCCGCTGGAATGGCTCGGCGTCTGAAGGCGTAGGCCCGCCGGCAAGGAGGTTCGCCGGCGGGCCGGGCCTCGCCCAAAGGGGGGAGCGCGCGAGGCCCTCGACAGCCTCAGGGCATGAGGACGCTGTCGATCACGTGGATCACGCCGTTCGACTGGTTGACGTCGGCGATGCTGATCTTGGCCTTGCCGCCCTTGGCATCCTGGATCCACCAGCCGCCGCTCGGGCCCTTCATGACGGTGATCGGCTCACCCTCGACAGTGGTCAGCGTCGCCTTGCCGCCATGCGCCTCGGCGTTGGCCGCGATGTCGGCGGCGTTCAGCTTGCCGGCGACGACGTGATAGGTGAGGATCTTGGTCAGCGCCGCCTTGTTCTCGGGCTTCACCAGCGTGTCGACCGTGCCGGCGGGGAGCTTGGCGAAGGCGGCGTTGGTCGGCGCGAAGACGGTGAACGGGCCCGGGCCCGACAGCGTATCGACCAGCCCGGCGGCCTTCACGGCGGCGACCAGCGTGGTGTGATCCTTCGAGTTCACCGCATTTTCGACGATATTCTTGGTCGGGTACATCGCGGCACCGCCGACCATCGGGAAATTCTGCACGGCGGCGACGGCGCCGGTAGCGAGCAGCGCGGCACCGACGATTCCGGTGAGCGAGGCGAGACGGGTCTTGCGCATCTTCTAGCTTCCTCTTGCTACGCACCCCTCTTTGCGGAGATGCGCCGGAGCTACGGGGCGGCCGGCACCCCGGATGCAGCGATCGCTAAAGAATCGTGATTTTTCCTGCCGCGACCGGCGGGCCGCTGGGGCCTGCGTGCGGCGCGGTGGCGGCGTCTTCCATCGTCACCGCCAGCGTCGCGCCCTCGGCGAGCAGCGTGCGGTGGGCGGGCGCCACCGCCATGTCGCGCTTGCCCTGTGCGGCGACCAGACCGAGCGACACCGGCTTGCCGCCCGCCGGGATGACCCAAAGCTCGGGCGCGCGGCGGCTGGCGGGCATCGCCTCGGTGCGGACGTGGAGCATGCCCTGCTCGGCATCGTAGCGCGCCGCGAAGGCCGCGCCCGCGGTGCCGGTGATCTGCGCGACCACCACCGGCGGCGGCGGCAGCACCACCGGCTGCGGCACCGGACGCAGCAGCAGGATCGCGAGCAGCACCGCCGCGGCCGCGCTGGTTGCGATCGCCGTCGCCCGCCAGCGCCGCAGCGCGACGACGGTGGCGTGCTCCTCGCCGGGGAGCCGCGCCGCGATCCGCTGCCATAGCCCGGCCGAGACCGGCGCATCGGCACCGCCGAGCGCCAGCGGCGTGAAATCGAGCACCCAGCGCTCCACCATGGCGGCAAAGGCGGAATCGGCCAGCTGCCGTCGGCGGGCAGCGGCAAGCTCCTCGCCCTCTAGCAGCCCCAGGGCAACCTCGGCGGCGAGCGCGATGTCTTCGTACTCGGGGCGCAGCGGCTCAGCCATCGCCAAGGCATCCCCGCAATTGCAGCAGCCCGCGCCGGATCCAGCTCTTCATCGTGCCCAGCGGGACGGCGGCAGCGGCGGCAAGCTCGGGATAGGTACGGCCGTGGAAGAAAGCGGCGCGGATCGCCCTTCGCGGCTTCTCGTCGAGCGCCTCCAGGCAATCGAAGATCCTCGCCTGTGTCTCCCCGGCTTCGAGCAGGGCTTCGGCGGAAGGGCGGCCATCGGGCAGCTCCAGCGCGGCTTCGACCGGTGCGGTCTCACCCAGCCCGCGCGCGCGGCGCCAGTCGATCGCGGTGTTGCGGGCGATCGTGCACAGCCAGGTGATCGGGCTGGCGCGCGACGCATCGAAGCGCCCTGCCCTGTCCCACACCTTCAGATACACGTCCTGCATCACATCCTCTGCGGCCTCGCGGTCCTGGCAGATACGCAGGCAGACGCCCATCAGCTTCGCCGCCGTCAAATCATAGACCGTTTTGAGCGCCTTGCGGTCACCGCCCGCAACTTCGCCGAGCGCATGAACGAGCCGGGCTCGCGCGCCGTCGCCGGCCGAAGGGGTGGGAGAAGCCACGCGCGCAACCTAGCGAATCGCGCAGACAGGGCAAGCCGGCGTGATTGACGTGCCTGCACGCGGTCGCCACGCTGCCCCGCATCTTGGGGGGCCGATGCCGCAAACGAACGCACGACTGGACCGCAGCCTGGGCACCGCGGGCGTGCTGCTCCTCACCCTGTCGATCACCACCCCGGCATCGTCGCTGTTCGTGATCGTGCCGGGCAGCCTGCAGATCGCCGGCACCGGCACGCTGCTGGCGCTGGCGATCGCCGGCGTGGTGTGCCTCGCCACGGCGCTGATCTATGCCGAGCTCTCCTCCGCCTTCCCGGTGGCCGGGGGGGAATATGTGATGGTGGGGCAGACGCTGGGGCCGGCGGCTGGGTTCATGATGCTGGGCGTCAATGCCTGCAACAACCTGCTCTTCCCGCCGGTGGCGGCGCTGGGGATCGCATCCGTGGCGTCGACGCTCCTGCCGGCACTGCCGCCGGTGCCGGTTGCCGTCGGCGTGCTGCTGGCCTCGACGCTGGTCGGCATTCTCAACATCCGCTTCAACGCGCTGCTGACCGGCGCCTTTCTCGCCGCGGAAGTGGCGGCGGTGCTGGTGATTCTGGCGCTGGGCCTGGCGGCGCCGGTGCGGGACGTGCTGCCGCTGCTGCTGCACCCGGTGGCGCCCGGTACCGGCGGGCTGGTGCCGGCGAGCGCCGCGAATATCGGGCTGGCGACCTCGGTCGCGATCTTCGCGCTCAACGGCTATGGCGCAGCGGTCTATTTCGGGGAGGAGATGCATGGCGCCTCCCATCGCATTGCCCGCGCGATCCTGCTGGCCCTCGTCGGCGCCCTGCTGCTGGAGGCGGTGCCGATCGTCGCGGCGCTGGTCGCCACGCCCGATCTTGCGGCGTTCCTGTCCGCCGAAGACCCGTTCGGCGCCTTGGTGCGGATGCGCGGGGGATCGGCGCTCGCCCTGTGGGTCGCGGCGGGCATCGTCGTCGCGATCGTCAATGCGGTGATCGCCTGCATCCTCGCCAATGGGCGGTTCTTCTACGCCACCGCGCGCGACGGCAGCTGGGGACGCCCGCTCGACGCGTGGCTGAGCGCGATCCACCCGCGCTTCGGATCGCCGGCGCGGGCGACGCTCGCCTCGGGGGCGATCGGCATCGCCGCCTGCTTCCTGCCGCTGCGGCTGCTGCTGGTGCTGAGCGGAACGGGGCTGATCGCCATCTATGCCGGGCTCGCACTGGCGGCGATCGTCGGACGGCATCGGGGCAGCACCGCGCATGGACCCTATCGCATGCCGCTCCACCCCTTGGCCGCGGTGGTGACGCTGCTGGTGCTGGCGGCGATCGCGGGGCTCAACTGGCTCGACCCGGCCGAGGGACGGCCGGCGCTGCTCGCTACCTTGGCGCAGTTGCTCGCGTCCGCGCTCTATTACCGGCTGGTGCTGCGGCGGCGCGGCTGGAACGCCGCGTTGCCCGCCTGTCCTTGATTGCGCGCAAAGCAGTTGCGGTTGCGCGGTTTTTGAATTGACGCTGCACTGCAGCAAACCCATTTGCGAGCCGTGCACGCTCCCGTTCAACGCTCCGCCGCCCGCTCGCCGGGCCTGGTCCACTTCGCGCTCGCCATGGGCGGATTCGCGATCGGCACCACCGAATTCGCGACGATGAGCCTCGTGCCCTATTTCTCCAAGGGCCTCGGCATCGACGAGCCGACCGCGGGCCATGTGATCAGCGCCTATGCGCTGGGCGTGGTGGTGGGTGCGCCGCTGCTGGCTGTTGCGGCGGCGAAATGGTCGCGGCGGACGCTGCTGATCGCGCTGATGGCGAGCTTCGCACTGTTCAACGCGGCGAGCGCGCTGGCGCCGACCTATCACTGGATGCTGCTGTTCCGCTTCCTCAGCGGCCTGCCGCATGGCGCCTATTTCGGCATCGCCTCGCTCGTCGCTGCGTCGCTGGTGCCATATGATCAGCGCTCGCAGGCGGTGGGGCGGATCATGCTGGGTCTGTCCGTCGCTACCGTGCTCGGCGTACCGGCGGCGAATTGGCTGGGGCAGGCGGTGGGATGGCGCTGGGGCTTCGCGATCGTCGCGGTGCTGGCGCTAGCCACCGTGCTGCTGGTGCTGTGGCTGGCGCCGCAAGACCGCCCCGAACAGGGCGCGAGCCCCTTGCGCGAGCTGCGCGCGCTGGCCAACGGACAGGTCTGGCTGACGCTGGGGGTGAGCGCGATCGGCTTTGGCGGCCTGTTCTGCGTCTACACCTATGTCGCCTCGACGCTGATGCACGTCACCGGCACCCCGGCCTGGGGCGTGCCGCTGGTGCTGGCGATCTTTGGGCTCGGGATGATTGCGGGCAACATCGTTGTGCCGCGCTTCGCCGATCGCGCGCTGATGCCGACCGGGGCGGCGCTGCTGGTCGCCAGCGCCGTTGCGCTGTCGCTCTACCCGCTGGCGGCGCACTCGCTGCCGCTGGTCGCGCTCGACGTGTTCGCGATCGGCTTCGCCGGGGCGCTCGGCCCGGTGCTGCAGACCCGGCTGATGGACGTGGCGGGCGAGGCGCAGGCGCTGGCCGCCGCGCTCAACCATTCGGCGTTCAACACCGCCAACGCCCTCGGGCCCTGGCTGGGCGGCCTTGCGATCGCTGCGGGTTACGGGTGGACGTCGACCGGATGGGTCGGTGCGCTGCTGGCGCTGGGCGGGTTGGCGATCCTGAGCGTGGCGGTACTGGCGGACCGCAGGACCGCGTAACCCGCCACCGCCGACAGGATCGAGCCCACCAGCACGCCGATCTTCACCTCATCGCCAAACAGTTCGTTGCCGGGGAAGGCGAGGCCGCCGAGGAACAGGCTCATCGTGAAGCCGATGCACGCCTATAGCGACACGCCGTAGATCTGCCGCCAGCCGGCGTTGCCGGGGCGCTTGGCGATGCCAGTCTTCACCGCCAGCCAGATGCTGCCGAAGATGCCGAGCTGCTTGCCGAGGAGCAGCCCCGCCGGGATGCGGGCGGCAGCGCCCCCTCGAACGAGACCGGCATTGGCGACGCCGACCAGCGGCACGATCGGGAACGCCGACCAGGGGTGCAGCGCATGCTCCAGCCGGTGGAGCGGCGAATCCGCGGCATCGGGCGCGCCCGGGGACTTGACCAGCGGGACCGTCATCGCCGCGGCGATGATCGCCACCGTCGTCAGGAACAGCTTGAGCGCGGCGGGCGCGCGGGTGCCGAGAATCGCCAGCACGCCGATCGCGAAGGCGATTTCGATCGCGGCGGGGATCGCCCGGCCGCTGGTGACGCCCGGCGTGCGGCCGGCGATCAGCAGATAGACGGCGGCGGCACCACCATGCCGGGATACGGCTCGTTCCTACGCTACCTTCGCCAGCGCCTCGGCGATCAGCTTGCGGCTGTTCGCAATGCCGTACAGCGCGATGAAGCTGCCCATGCGCGGCCCCTGTTCGGAGCCGAGCAGCGTCTCGTACAGCGCCTTGAACCAGTCGCGCAGATTCTCGAAGCCGCCGGTCTTGCCGATCTCGTAGACCTGGTCCTGGATCGCCTCGGCGGTGGCGTCGGCGGGCAGGGCTGCGAGTTCGGCGTCGAGCCGCCGGAGCGCCTCGATTTCCACGCCCACCGGCGCACGCTTGTGCAGCGTCGGGGCGACGAAATCGCGGGCATAGGCGAGCGCATAGCCGATCAGACGGTCGAGCGCCGGATAGGTTTCCGGGTTCGCGTCCGGGACATAGTTCGTAAGATAGCCCCAGACCTGCTCCTTGGTCGCCTCGCCCATCACGCCGACCAGGTTGAGCAGCAGCCCGAAGGTGACCGGCAGCGTCTCGGCCGGCGGCTCGCCATTGTGGATATGGTGGACCGGGTTGCCCAGCTTCTGCTCGATCGGCTGGCCGGCATAGTTGCCGCGGAACTGCCAATATTCGTCGATCGCGCGCGGGATCACGCCGAGATGGAGCTGCTTGGCCTTTTTCGGCTCGCGATAGGCGTAGAAGGCGATGCTCTCCTCGGGGCCATAGGTCAGCCACTGTTCGAGGCTGAGCCCGTTGCCCTTGGACTTGGAGATCTTCTCGCCCTTCTCGTCGAGGAACATCTCGTAGTTGAAGCCCTCGGGCGGGCGGCCGCCGAGCACGCGGGCGATCTTGCCCGACTGGGTGACCGAGTCGATCAGATCCTTGCCGGCCATCTCGTAATCGACGTCGAGCGCGACCCAGCGCATCGCCCAGTCGACCTTCCACTGGAGCTTGGCCTTGCCACCGAGCACGCTCTGCACGATCCGCTCGCCCTCGTCCTCGAAGGCGATGAGGCCGGCCTCGGCATCGACCACCTCGACCGGCACCTGCAGCACGATGCCCGACTTGGGGCTGATCGGCAGCACCGGCGAATAGGTCGCCTGGCGCTCGGCGCGCAGCGTCGGCAGCATCACGTCCATGATGCCCTGATAGTGGCGCAGCACCTTCCGCAGCGCGTCGTCGAAACGGCCGCCGGTGTAATAGTCGGTCGAGGAGGCGAACTCATATTCGAAGCCGAACTGGTCGAGGAATTCGCGCAGCCGCGCATTGTTGTGGTGCGCGAAGCTCTCATATTTCTCGAACGGATCGGGCACCTGGGTCAGCGGCTTGCCAAGATGTTCGCGCAGCATCTCCTGGTTCGGCACATTGTCCGGCACCTTGCGCAGCCCGTCCATGTCGTCGCTGAACGCGATCAGGCGGGTAGGCACGTCGCACAGGCTCTCGAAGGCGCGGCGGACCATGGTGGTGCGCAGCACTTCGTTGAAGGTGCCGATATGCGGCAGGCCCGAGGGGCCATAGCCGGTCTCGAACAGCACATGGCCTTTCTCCGGCGCGCCACCCTCTGCGATCTGCGGATAGCGTTTGAGCAGCTTGCGCGCCTCTTCATAGGGCCAGGCCTTGGAGACGAGCGCAGCGGCGCGGAGTTCGGGGGGTACAGTGCTCATAGTCCCCTGCCTCTGCCGTTTTCGCGCACGCGATGCAATTGCTAGAGGCCGAGGCCGATCGCGCTCCAATAGGTGAGCCCCGCCGCGACATAGGCGAGCGCGAACAGATAGCCGATCATGAAGGCCGGCCATTTCCAGCCATTGGTCTCGCGCCGCGTCACCGCGATCGTCGAGATGCATTGCGGCGCGAAGACGAACCACATCAGGAAAGCGAGCGCGCTCGGCAGGCTCCAGTGCTTCTGGAGCTGCTCGCGGATTGACTCCTCGCCCGACGCATCATCGGGATTGTCGACGGCGTAGACGGTGCCGATCGCCGCGACCGCCACCTCGCGCGCGGCCATCGCCGGGATCACCGCCAGCGCCATGTCGCGGTTGAAGCCGATCGGTGCGACGATCTTCTCCAGCCCGCTGCCGATGCGGCCCGCGATCGAATAATCGACCTTGGAGATTCCGCTGCCCTCGGGCGGCTTGGGGAAGCTCAAGAGCGCCCAGAGGATTACCGTGGTGTAGAGGATGATCGTGCCGGCGCGCTTGAGGAAGATCAGCGCGCGCTGCCACAGTCCGAGCAGCACGTCGCGCGCGCTGGGCCACTGATATTTGGGCATCTCCATCATGAAGCCCGAGGTCGCGCCCTTGGTGACCGTCCGCCGCAGCACCAGCGCGACCAGGAAGGCGCCGAGGATGCCGAGAATGTAGAGCGCGAACAGCACCAGCCCCTGCAGCCCCACGCCGGGCAGCACCGTGCGATCGGGGATCAGCGCGCCGATGATGATCGTGTAGACCGGCAGCCGCGCCGAACAGGTCATCAGCGGCGCGATCAGGATGGTGGTCAGCCGGTCCTTCTCGTCGGAGATGGTACGAGTCGCCATGATCCCCGGCACCGCGCACGCGAAGCTGGAGAGCAGCGGGATGAACGCGCGACCCGAAAGCCCGACGCTCGCCATCACCCGGTCCATCAGGAAGGCGGCGCGGACCATGTAGCCGGTCGCCTCCAGCACCAGGATGAAGGCGAACAGGATCAGGATCTGCGGCAGGAACACCACGACCGCGCCGACGCCCGCGATCACCCCGTCGACGATCAGCGAGCGGAACACCCCGTCGGGCAGCGCGCTGCCGACCTCGGCGCCGAGCCACTTCATCCCGTCCTCGATCCAGCCGATCGGGACCTCGGACCAGGCGAATACCGCCTGGAACATGACGAACATCGTCCCGAGCAGGATCAGCGGTCCCGCAACGGGATGGAGGAACAGCGCATCCAGCCGATGCGTCCAGCGCCGCGCGGCGGTTTCGGAAACGGTGACGGCGGTAGCGATCTGGCGGGCGCGACGCTGGAGCAGGACGATGTCGTGCTGCACGCCCGCAGAGGGACGGATCTTGGTCACGCCCTTCACCATCTCGCCCATCCGTTCCTTGAGCGCATCGAGCCCGCGGCGGCGGACCGCGACGGTGGCGACGACGGGAACGCCGAGCTCGCGCTCAAGCGCTTCCGCGTCGAGCTTCAGCCCGTCGCGCTCGGCGAGGTCGACCATGTTGAGCGCCACCACGATCGGCAGGCCCAGCGCGATCAGCTGGAGGGTGAAGCGGAGATGGTTGTCGAGATTGGAAGCGTCGACCACGGTGAGGATCGCGTCGGGCAGCCGCTCGCCCTGCTGGCGGCCGAGCAGCACGTCGCGCGTCACCTGCTCGTCGGGGCTGCCGGGATCGAGGCTGTAGGCGCCGGGCAGGTCGACCAACTCGATCGGGCGGCCATCGGGCAGCGCCATGCGACCCGAATGGCGCTCGACGGTGACGCCAGGATAGTTGCCCACCTTCTGCCGCGCGCCGGTCAGCGCATTGAACAGCGCGCTCTTGCCGGCATTGGGATTGCCGACCAGCGCAACCAATGGCGTGGCGTTCATGCGTGCTGGGCCAGCGGCGTCACATGAATCGCGGCGGCGACATGGCGGCGGAGCGCCACGGTCATCCGGCCGATGCGGCACGCGAGGGGGCCGCCGAACAGGCCCGAGCGGTGGAGCAGCTCGACTTCCACGCCCTCGTCCAGGCCCAGTTCGCGCAGGCGCCGCGCCTCGGGCTCGGCAAGGCGATCCCACTCGACTCCGGCGACGGTGCCGGGAGCATGGCGATGCAGCTGGGCGAGGCGTACGGGCACGGGGATCGCAGCGGGGGCGTTCATGCTGCGAGTGATTATCAATTACCTGGGCGCTTGGCTAGGCCTTGAACGACGTTTGGAAGCGCACGACATTCGGGGGCAGGGCGCAGCGTACGGTGTCCCGCCGCCACGCCCAGCGCCTTATTGATAGCCGCCTTCTTCCTCGCGTTCCTCGGCGGCGTCCTTCTGCGCCTCTTCCATCGCTTCGGCTTCGTCGTCCTGCGGCTTCTGCTGTTCGGGATCGTGGGTCATGCGAGGCCTCCTTGGGGTTGCCGGGACTCAACGAAGCGCCGCCGCAAAGGGTTCGCCGCTCAGCCCAGCCGGCGGATGAACGCCTGGGCACCGGCAGGCGCGCGCACCTTCCCGCCATGGATGAAGAAGACGAAGGTCTCGCGGGGCTGCACCGGCGCGGGCTCGGCCGCGAAGGTCGGCAGCCCCTCGGGCTGGCCGCCCGCCGCCCAGGTCCTGGCCGCCTCCACCCAATGCGGCAGATCGGCCTCGGGATAGCAGAAGGGGTTGTCGTCCTCGCCCGCTTCCAGCCGCGCATAGACGAAATCGCCGCTCACGTCGGCGATCGCCGGATATTGCGGCGAATCGGCAAAGACGATTCCCACGCCCGCCGCCCGGCACAGCGCCACGAACTCGGGCGTCTGGAAGCTGTCGTGCCGCACCTGCACGGCGTGGCGGAGCTTCACGCCGTCCTGCGCGGCAGGCAGCAGCTTGAGGAAGGCGCCGAAATCCTCCGCGTCGAACTTCTTGGTCGCCATGAACTGCCAGAAGATCGGGCCGAGCTTGTCGCCCAGTTCGGTCAGCCCCTGCCCACAGAATCGCGCGATCGACTCGCCTGCCTCCGCCAGCACCTTGCGGTTGGTGACGAAACGCGATCCCTTCACCGTATAGACGAAGCCCTCGGGCGCCGCGGCGGCCCAGCCGGCGAAGCTCGCCGGCTTGAAGGTGGAATAATAGGTGCCGTTGATCTCGATCGCGGTGAGCGCGGCGGCGGCATATTCCAGCTCGCGCTTCTGCGGCAGCTTGTTTGGATAGAAGGTGCCGCGCCAGGGCTCGAAGGTCCAGCCGCCGATGCCGACGCGGATGGGGGCGGGGGTGGCGGGCATCGGCGTCTCCTAAGACCATGGCACGACTCGCCATTTCCAAACGGCTTAGTATCGTGGCGCATCATGCTGCGAAACCACGCACCCGCCGACCAGCGCCTTGCCGACCAGGCCTATTCGCGGATCGTCGAGATCATCCTGGACGGGCTGAACGTCGGCGATCGGCTTCCCTCCGAATCGCGGCTGGCGGAGAGCTTCGGCATGTCACGCACCGTGGTGCGCGAAGCGCTGGTGCGACTGGCGGCCGACGGCATCACCGAATCGCGGCGCGGGGCGGGCTCCTATGTGATGCGTCGCCCGTCGCTGCGGCTCGGCGCGCACATGGCCTTCGACGAGCTTTCCGCGACGCTCGGCACCTATGAAGTGCGATTCGCGCTCGAATCGGACGCCTCGCGGCTGGCCGCGCGCCGACGCTCGCCCGAGCAGCTGGCCGAGATCGAATCGGCGATGGCCGATCTGCGCAAGGCGCTGCTCTCGAGCGACCCGGCGCATGACGAGGATTGGCGACTGCACCGCGCGATCTTCCGCGCGACCTCCAATCCTGCCTTCGAAAAGGCGTTCGAGCATCTCCACGAGGAGACGATGCGAATCATGCGGGCCGGCGTCGACATCGCACGCCTCCGCGAAGCCGAGCCGATCGCGGCGATGGTCCGCGAGCATGCGACGATCGTCGAGGCGATCCGCGCACAGGATGCGGACGGCGCGGCGCTGGCAATGCGCTGGCATTTGTCGGAGGGGAGAAAACGGCTGATGCCGTGAGATCGACGGTGCAGTCGCTGTTTGGCGACTGGAGCGGGCGAAGGGATTCGAACCCTCGACCCCAACCTTGGCAAGGTTGTGCTCTACCCCTGAGCTACGCCCGCTCTGGCGTCGTGGCCGGGAGCGTTTCGAAGCGCTCTCGGCGGGTGAGGCGGGCCAACTAACAGCGGGTTTCAGACTGCGCAACCCCCCTTTTGCACTTTTTGGAAAAGACTTGGCGGTTCGGCCCCGAACGCCCAAATAGGAGCCGACCCGCCCGCGCGCCCATCCGAGGCGCCGGCACCCGCAGATTGCTGAAGGAGCGCATTTTGGCCACGCTTGGTATGAGCCCCGCCGACAAACAGGCCGTCGACGCCTTCCGCAAGGACGTCGTCGAGCCGTCGATGTCGAAGCTCGTCGTTATCGATTTCTGGGCCGAATGGTGCGGGCCGTGCAAGGCGCTGGGCCCGGTGATCGAGAAGGTCACCGACGACTATGCCCCCAAGGGCGTGCTGCTGGCCAAGATCGACGTCGACAAGAACAACTTCATCGCCAGCCAATTCCAGGTCCGCTCGATCCCGACCGTCTATGCGATGTTCCAGGGCCAGCTGGTTGCCGACCTGACCAGCGCGCGCACCGAATCGCAGCTGCGCACGATGCTCGACCAGATTCTCCGCCAGCTGCCGATCTCGGGCGAAGCGGCAGATGCCGAAGCCGAGCTCGAACCGCTGATCGCGATGGGCGAGCAGGTGCTGGCCGATGGCGATGCCGAGCGCGCGCTCGCGATCTTCGACCAGATCGCCGAAATGGCGCCGGATCACGCCGTGGTTGCCGCCGGCCGCGTCCGTGCGCTGACCACGCTGGGTCGCCATGACGAGGCGCAAGCCGCGCTCGACGCGATCCAGGGCGATGCTGCCAAGGCACCCGAAGTCGAGCGTGCCCGCGCCGCGCTGAGCCTCGCCCGCGAAGCCCAGCCGGTCGGCGATCTCGCCGGCCTCGCCGCACGCGCCGCCGCGAACCCCGAGGACATGGACGCGCGCTACGAACTCGCCGGTGGCCAGATGGCGGCGGGCGATCGCGAGGGCGCGGCCGAAACGCTGCTCGCCATGGTCCGTGACGACCGCGCTTGGAACGAAGGCGCCGCCCGCCAGCGGCTGCTCAAGCTGTTCGAGGTCGTGGGTCTCGAAGACCCCTGGGTCGCCGGCCAGCGTCGCAAGCTGTCGCAGATCCTGTTCGGATGAAGACGACGCGGCTCTCGGTGTTTCCGCTGGCAGGTGCGCTGCTGTTTCCGCGCATGCACCTGCCACTCCACATCTTCGAGCCGCGCTACCGCGCAATGGTCTCCGAGGCCCTCGCACGCGACCGCCGCATCGGCATGGTCCAGCCGCGCGACGATAAGGACCCACCGACGCTGTTCGATGTCGGCTGTGTCGGCAGGATCGCCGATGTCGAGGCGCTCGACGATGGCCGCTACAATATCGTGCTGGAAGGCCTGACCCGCTTCACCATCGTCCGCGAGCTGGAGCTGGGCACGGCCTTCCGCCAGGTCGAGGCGGCGCTGGAAGTGGCGGGCGAATCCGAGTCGCTGTCGCTGGCCGGCCGCGCCTCGATCGAGATGGAATCGCGCCGCTTCGCCGATGGCCTGGGCTATATGGTCGATTGGGAGGCGGTTACCCGGCTCGACGACGAATCGCTGGTCAACGGCATCGCCCAGATCGCGCCGTTCGATGCCGCGTCGAAGCAGGCGCTGCTCGAAGCACCCCGACTGGAAGAACGCGCCGAGCTGATCGTGCAGCTGATGCAATTCTTCGGCCGTCACGGCGAGGACAGCGCGACGCTGCAATGATCTGCCCGTTTTTCGGGCAGCCGCGCGTCGCAAAATTCACCAGTTCGTAATATTTGGCGCCTCGAAACGCGTATCCTCTCTGTGCGTTCCATTTGGCACGCCCCTTGCGAAGTTGCTCCCCGGGACAACCGCCAGAGGGGGCGACATGAAGCTCATCATCGCCATCATCAAACCCTTCAAGCTCGACGAGGTGCGCGAGGCGCTCACCACCGTCGGGGTGACGGGCATGACCGTCACCGAAGTGAAGGGGTTCGGCCGCCAGAAGGGCCAGACCGAGATCTATCGCGGCGCCGAGTACAGCACGAACATGGTGCCGAAGATCAAGATCGAGGTCGCCGTGGGCAGCGATCTTGCCGACCGCGCCGTGGAGGCGATCCAGGCGGCGGCGAGCACCGGCGCGATCGGTGACGGCAAGATCTTCGTCCTCGACATGGGCCAGGCCGTGCGCATCCGCACCGGCGAGACCGACGAGACGGCGCTGTGAGCAAGGGGGTAGCAATGAAGCAAGGATGGAAGACCGCCGGGCTCGCGCTCGGCGCGGCCGCGCTGGTCGCGGCGATGCCCGCCTGGGCGCAGACCGCACTGATCAAGGCGCCCGACGCCGCGCAGCAGGCGACGATGGTCAACAAGGGCGATACCGCCTGGATGCTGATCTCCTCGGCGCTGGTGCTGATGATGTCGGTGCCGGCGCTGGCGCTGTTCTATGGCGGCCTGGTGCGCACCAAGAATATGCTCTCGGTGCTGATGCAGGTGTTCATGATCGTCTCGGTCGCCGCGCTGGTGTGGTGCACCTGGGGCTATTCGATCGCCTTCACCAGCGGCGGCGACAACCACTTCTTCGGCGGCCTCTCCAAGGCGTTCCTGGTCGGCGTGAGTGCGAGCACCTATGCCGCGACCTTCTCGAACAACGTCTACATCCCCGAATTCGCCTTCGTCTGCTTCCAGATGACCTTCGCCTGCATCACGCCGGCGCTGATCGTCGGCGCCTTCGCGGAGCGCGTGAAGTTCACGCCGCTGATCATCTTCACCGTGCTGTGGATGACGCTGGCCTATTTCCCGATCGCGCACATGGTGTGGTACTGGGCGGGCCCGGACTTCCTCGTCGATGCACCGACCGACTATGGCTACCTCTGGGGCCTGGGCGCGCTCGATTTCGCCGGCGGCACCGTCGTCCACATCAATGCGGGCATCGCCGGCCTGGTCGGCTGCCTCGTGATCGGCAAGCGCGTGGGTTTCAAGAGCGAGCCGATGCCGCCGCACTCGCTGACCATGACCATGATCGGCGCCTCGCTGCTGTGGGTGGGCTGGTTCGGCTTCAACGCCGGTTCCAACCTCGAATCGAACGGCGTCACCGCGGTTGCCTTCATCAACACCTTCGTCGCCACCGCCGCTGCCGCGGTGAGCTGGGCGGTGATCGAGCAGGTGGTGCACAAGAAGCCGTCGCTGCTGGGCGGGGTGACCGGTGCGGTCGCCGGTCTGGTCGCGATCACCCCGGCCTCGGGCTTCGCCGCGCCGATGACCTCGATCCTGCTCGGTCTGATCGTCTCGCCGATCTGCTTCTTCTTCGTCACCACGGTGAAGAACAAGCTCAAGTATGACG
>JAPJRE010000042.1:5425-16673 GCA_030824725.1 Sphingomonas sp. | reverse complement strand
GCCTCGCCCTGGGCCAGCCAGTCCGGCTGGTCGCGCGTCACCTGCTCGACGACGAGGTGATAGCCTAGCGCTCGGCAGCGGGCGAGCGCGCCGCGCTGGAGATCGGCGGCATAGGTGGACGCCGGGTCGTCGAAATACAGCCCGAGCAGGAAGGAGCGCGAGCTCGACAGTTCGCGGGCGAAGGCGTTGGGGCGGTAGCCAAGCTCGTCCACCACCTTCTGCACCGCCTCGCGGACCTCGGGGCGGACATAGGCCTCGCCGTTGATCACGCGCGAAACGGTCTTGGGAGAAACCCCGGCGCGCTGGGCGACGTCCTTGAGCGTAAGTGGCTTCATCTGGCCGCAGCCTTATCGTTTCGCGGGCGATAGCGCTATCAGCAACGCGAAGGCGGCAATCCCCACATAGCACAGCAGCGGCAGGGCCAGCGCCGAAGGCAGGCCGATCCGGTCCGCCAGCATGCCGGTGGCCAGCGGGATGACCGCGCCGCCCACCACCGCCATGCACAGGATCATCGCGGCATAGGGTGCCAGCCCGCGATCCTCGGGCAGCGCCAGTGCGAAGATGGTGGGGTACATGATGGCGTTGCACAGCCCCACGGCGATCAGCGCCGTCGCACCGGCCGCGCCGTGCAGTTGGCTCGCGACGCCGACCAGCAGGGTCGCGGCGATCGCCATGCCGGCGAGCAGCCGGGCCGGCGCCACGCGGGCGAGGCCGAACGCGCCGGCGAACCGGCCAAGCATCGCGCCGCCCCAGTAGAGCCCCACCATCCGCCCTGCGCTGGCCGGATCGGCGGCGAGGATCGCTGGCAGGGCGAGATAATTGGCGAGCAGGCTGCCGATCGTCACTTCCGCCCCGACATAGCCGAACATGGCGAGGCTCCCCCAGGCGAGGCGGGGCTCGCGCAGCACCCGCCCGAGCTGCGCCAGCGGCAGCCGGCGGGGCGCGGGATGCGCGGCCAGCAGGTCGCGCGCGCGCCAGAAGACCAGGCACAGCCAGGCGAGCACGCCCGCGCAGGCCAGGAAGGGCAGCGCCAGCAGGCCGCGTCCGGACGCGCCGATCCGGAGCAGGATGCCTGCTGCCAGCAGCGGCGCGAGCACGGTGCCGATCGCATTGAAGCCCTGCAACAGGGTCAGCCGCGCCGCGCCGCGCCCTTCGGCGGCGACCAGCGGCTGCACCACGTTGGCGGCGATCTGGAGGAAGGTGATGCCGGTCGACAGGCAGAGCAGCGCCAGCAGCAGCAGCGCGAAGCTGCCGATCCAGGCGGCGCCGCCCAGCGCGATGCAGGCCAGCGTCATCACGCCCAGCCCGACGGCGATCGCGCGCATATAGCCGGTCCGGACCAGCAGCGCGGTGATCGGCAGCGCGAACAGCAGATAGCTCGAATGGAAGGCGAACTGCACCAGCGCGGCGCGGCCATAGTCGAGCCGGTCGATCAGCGTCAGCCGGGGCACCAGCAGCCCGACCAGCGCGGTGACAAAACCGCCCATGAAGAAGATGCCGATCGAGCGGCGGAACAGCCGCGAAACCATGTCGGGCAATGGCACGGGGGAAGGTTCGGCAGGCACGGCCGGAGCTTAGCCGCGATGCGGCCGATAGCAATCCGATCGCGTCTTTGCACTTGACATCGATGTCAGGTCTGTTCAGACATCGCTGTCAGAAAACAACTCCGCAAAAGCGCGGAGACGAAGGGGAAGAGGATGATGCCGGGCATTGCTGCCGTTTGCTGCGGAATCGCGCCGGCGCGTCCTTCCCCTGCCATGTGCTTTCCGGTTCCTGCCCCCTCCTCAAGGGCGGATTACCTGCGGCCGTCGCCTCCCCCGATGGGCGGCGGCCGCATTTTTCGGACCCGATCCCCAGGCGCCGCTGCGCCGATGTTCCACCAACAGGATTTCCCGCGCCGATGAACGCTGCCCGCGCCCTTGCCCTTATATTGCTCGCCGGCACCGCGCCTGCGCTTGCCGGCGCCCAGAGCACGCCGCCGGCCTGGCAGAACACCCGGCTTGCCCCGGAAGCCCGCGCCGAGGCGCTGGTGCGGGCGATGACGCATGCCGAGAAGCTTCAGCTCGTCCACGGCCTGTTTCCGCCGCGTGCGAGCCCCGCGCCCGCCGACATGATCCCCTCGGCCGGCTATGTGCCGGGCATCCCCCGGCTCGGCATCCCGACGCTGCGGGAAAGCGATGCCAGCCTGGGCGTCGCCAACCAGGTGGAGCAGCGCAAGGGCGACGTCGCCACCGCGCTGCCGTCGGGCCTCGCCACCGCGGCGACCTTCGATGTCGAACTGGCCCGGGCCGGCGGCGCGATGATCGGCGCGGAGGCGCGCGCCAAGACCTTCAACGTGCTGCTTGCCGGCGGCGTGAACCTCACCCGCGATGCGTGGAACGGCCGCAACTTCGAATATCTGGGCGAGGACCCTCTGCTTGCAGGCTATCTGGCGGGGGCGGCGATCGATGGCGTCCAGTCGAACCACATCGTCTCGACGGTGAAGCACTTCATCCTTAACGCTCAGGAGACTGGCCGCACCGTGCTCAACGCGCGGATCGACCCGGCGGCGCTGCGCGAAAGCGACCTGCTCGCCTTCGAGATCGCGATACGCACCGGCAAGCCGGGATCGGTGATGTGCGCCTATAACCGCATCGAAGGCGACTATGCCTGTGAGAGCCGCCGGATGCTGACCGAGGTGCTGCGCGGCGACTGGGGCTATACCGGCTGGGTGATGAGCGACTGGGGCGCGGTGCACAGCACGGTGAAGGCGGCGGCGGCCGGGCTGGACCAGGAATCGGGCCAGGAACTCGACCGCGAAATCTATTTCGCGCCCGAGAAGCTGGATGCGGCGATTCAGGCCGGTCAGCTCAGCGAGGCCCGGCTGGACGAGATGGTGAAGCGCATCCTCACCGGGGTGATCGCCAGCGGTCTCTACGATCACCCGACGCCGGCCGCGGCGCAGCCGATCGACTATGCCGCGCATGCCCAGGTGGCGCAGCGGGTGGCCGAGGCGGGCATGGTGCTGCTCCGCAACGAGCGCGGGGCGCTGCCGCTCGCCAAGGCGGCGGGCAAGATCCTGCTGATCGGCGGCCATGCCGATGTCGGCGTGCTCTCGGGCGGCGGTTCGAGCCAGGTCCGCTCGGTCGGCGGCGCGCCGGTCGAGATTTCGCTTACCCGTGGCGCGGCGGCATCGTTCGCGCGGGTGACCTGGCATGCCTCCTCGCCGCTCCAGGCGATCCGCGCCAGGGCGCCGCAGGCGCAGGTGACCTATGTCGACGGGCGCGATGCCGCGGCCGCCGCCCGTGCCGCGCGGGACGCGGACGTGGTGGTGGTGTTCGCGACGCAATGGGCGACCGAGGCCCAGGACGTCGACTCGCTGTCGTTGCCCGATGGGCAGGACGCGCTGATCGCCGCCGTCGCCAGGGCGAATCCGAAGACGGTGGTGGTGCTGGAAACCGGCGGGCCGGTGCTGATGCCCTGGCTCGATGCGGTGCCGGCGGTGCTGCAGGCTTGGTATCCCGGCCAGCGCGGCGGCGAGGCGATCGCCGGCATCCTTTTCGGCGAGGTCAATCCGTCGGGCCGGTTGCCGATCAGCTTCCCGAGGAGCGCCGACCAGCTGCCCCGGCCCAGACCGGTGGTCCCTGCAGGGCTGAACTCGGATGCGGCGAGCGACGCGGGTGCCGGCGATGGCAGCGCGCTGCCCAGCTGGGACGTCACCTATCAGGAGGGCGCCAATGTCGGCTATCGCTGGTACGCGGCGCAGGGCAGCCGCCCGCTGTTCCCGTTCGGGTTTGGCCTCAGCTACACCGATTTTGCCTTCACGGGTGCGCGGTTCACCGGCGGCGCGAAGCCGGGGGTGACCTTCACCATACGCAACACCGGCAAGCGGGCCGGGGCGGTGGTGCCGCAGCTCTACGTTACCGGTCCAGAGGGCGGGGCGCCGCGTCTCGCCGGCTGGAAGCGTCAATGGCTCAAGCCGGGCGAGGCAGCGCAGGTGACGCTGGCGGCTGACGCGCATGCGCTGGCCCGCTGGCAGGGCGGTCGCTGGACGATTTCCGCAGGCCGCTACCGGCTGGCGCTGGGGCGGGATTCCGCGTCCGCAACGACGACACAGGTCGTCGATGTGCTTGCGGGAGCAATTTCCAATTGAAAACAAAACGAAAGGGGTGAATGTGAAGAAAAGTTGGACAACGTTGTCGCCGGTATCGACCGGCATTCAGCGGCAATAATGGCCTGAGGGCCGGATCAGGAGGGGAGAAACCCATGCGTAGTCATTCGTCATCGCGCATTCGCGCGGTATCCATGCTCGCCGTCGCGACGGCACTCGCCATGCCCGGCATCGCCGCGGCCCAGACCAGCGGCGCCACCGACTCCGCCGCGGCGCAGGACGCACCGCAGGACGGCAGCGAGATCATCGTCACCGGCATCCGCGCTTCGCTCGAGCGCTCGATCGCGATCAAGCGCGAGTCGACCGGCGTGGTCGACGCCATTTCGGCCGAGGACATCGGCAAGTTCGCCAATACCAACCTCGCCGAATCGCTGCAGCGCATCACCGGCGTCTCGATCGACCG
This sequence comes from Sphingomonas sp., assembly GCA_030824725.1. Taxonomy (GTDB): domain Bacteria; phylum Pseudomonadota; class Alphaproteobacteria; order Sphingomonadales; family Sphingomonadaceae; genus Sphingomonas. The sequence goes on along the minus strand of JAPJRE010000042.1, from coordinate 12,120 downwards.
CGTGAACGGCGAAGGCTCGACCGTGACGGTCCGCGGCTTCGGCGCGCAGTACAACATGGTGACGCTCAACGGCCGCCAGCTCGCAGCCTCGAACATTGTCGCGGTGGGCGGCGACCAGGGCGGTGACGGCGCCGGCGGCTTCGGCCGTTCGTTCGATTTCGCCAACCTCGCCTCGGAAGGCGTGAAGACGCTGGAGGTCTACAAGACCGGCCGCGCCGCGATCCCGTCGGGCGGCATCGGCGCCACGATCAACATCGTCGGCGTGCGCCCGCTCGATCGCCAGGCGGGCTTCTCCGGCTCGGTCGGGGCCAAGGCGAGCTACGACACCTCGGCCGACGACTGCATCAGCTGCGGGAACCATGTGACTCCCGAATTCTCGGGCATCGCCAGCTGGAGCGACGCGGACCAGCGCTTCGGCGTCAGCCTGTTCGGCAGCTATCAGAAGCGCAACTTCAGCTTCCCGAGCCAGGCCAACAACTATTGGAACATGCCGCGCCTGTCGGACTTCCTCGATCCGTCGAAGGGCTACATCACCGCCAACACCAAGATCAACAATCGCCCGACCGATCCGAACACGCTGGTCGCGGTGCCTGACGATTATCGCCACCATTTCTCGGAAGCGAGCCGTGAGCGCATCAACGGCCAGGCCGTGGTGCAGTATCGCCCGACCGACAGTATGACCTTCACGGTCGATGGCCTGTTCGCCCAGCTGCGCTCGTCCGAGCGCCGTTCGTCGCAGTCCAACTGGTTCTCCAAGCCGTTCGATGAAGTCACCTTCGACGATTCGAGCAACGGCATCGCCACCACCAAGTATCTTCACGAGACGCTCAACGGCGTGAAGGACGAGGGCTTCGAGAACGCCTATCGCGCACAGAAGAACCGGCTGTGGGACATCGGCGGCAACCTGAAGTGGGAGCTGGCCGACAACTTCACGCTGAACTTCGACGGTCACATCGGCAAGGCCGAGAGCCTGCCCGACAATCCCAACGGCCAGACCTCGACCACGGTGGCGTTCAACGGCAACATCGTCACGTCGCACGGCCTGACCTGGGACAATGACGGCTTCCCGACCCAGACGCTGACGATCAACGACTGCTATCGGCAGACGACGCCCCGCGGCGTCGCCTTCACCAACGGCAATTGCAACGGCGTGTTCGATGCGGGCGATCTGTCGGCGGCGGTGCAGCGCCAGTTCGCGTCGACCCAGTCGCAGAAGATCAAGGAAGCCCGCATCGATGCGGGCTGGGATCTGGGCGGCGGTAGCCGCTTTGACTTCGGCGGCGACTTCCGCACCACCGACACGCGCCAGACCCAGTACAACACCCGCCAGGTGCTGGGTGACTGGAACAACGCGCTGCCGCCCGACGTCGCGGCCTTCGCGCCCGGCACGGTGCAGCAATATTGCCTGGTCTGCCAGTTCCACCACAACAATGCGACCGCCGACGCGGTGGGCAAGGTCGCCTGGCGCGCCGAGGATCCGACCAAGCTCTACAACGCGCTGTACAACCACTATATCGGCATCACCAACGACGGCATCGACCACCAGAACTTCATCGACGCGAACAACGACAATCGCGTCAAGGAAGACATCTGGGCGGCTTATGGCCAGCTGACCTGGAAGGGCGAACTGGCGGGCCGCAACGCAACCCTGGTGATGGGCGTCCGCTACGAGCATACCAAGGTGAAGGCGACCTCGCTGCAGACGGTGCCGCTCGCCGTCGTCTGGCAGGCGGACAACGACTTCACGGTGCTCAACTCGGCCGATCGACAGGCGGTGACCGGCAATGGCAGCTACGACAATCTGCTGCCGCAGATTGACTTCCAGATCGAGGCCGCGAAGAACCTGATCGGTCGCGTTTCGTACAGCAAGACGATCTCGCGCGCACCGTTCGGCAACCTGTTCGCCTCGACCGGGGCGGGTGCGCTCAACAACCCGACCTCGCTCGGCGGCGTCGCGACCGGCAACCAGAACAACCCGGCGCTGAAGCCGCTGGACTCGGATAACTTCGACGTATCGCTCGAATGGTATCCGCGCCGCGACGTGTATCTGTCGGTCGGTTTCTTCGACAAGCGGGTGCACAACTTCATCGGCAACTCGGTGGTACAGCGTAACCTGTTCGGCCTGCGCGACCCAACCGCGGGTCCGCTGGCGCAGGCAGGGCGCGCGATCGTCACCGGCCTTGGCGGCGACATCAGCAACGTGAACCTGTTCACCAGCACCGCGACCCTGCAGAAGTATAATGGCAACGTCGCTGCGGCGACCGCCGAGCTGCAGGCCAATTACGTGCCGTCGACCCGAACCTTCGACTCGACCTATATCAGCAACACGCTGGCCGCGATCGATGTGCGCCCGACCTCGGCCGATCCGCTGCTCAACTTCGCGGTGAACACGCCGATCAACAACAAGGACGCCGAAATCTACGGTGTCGAAGTCGCCGGCCAGTATTTCCTCGGTAATACCGGCTTCGGTATCGCCGCGAGCTACACGCTGGTGCGCGGCAATGTCGGCTTCAACATCACCGCCGATCCGAACGCCGACCAGTTCGCGCTCGTAGGCCTGAGCGATACCGCCAACGCCACGCTGATCTACGACAAGCACGGCATTTCCGCCCGCCTGTCGTACAATTGGCGCGGCAAGTTCCTCGCCGAAACCAACCGCGGCGCGGCGCGCAACCCGGCGTTCAACGATCCGTATGGCCAGGTCGATCTCAGCATCAACTATGATCTGACCAGGAACATCGCGCTCAGCTTCGAGGGCATCAACCTCCTCGAGGAAGGCGTTCGCAGCTACAGCCGCGATTACATCAACACCTGGTACGAGTCCGAGGGCTCGGCCCGGTATCTGGTCGGCGCGCGCTTCCGCTTCTGAAGCCCGCCCATACAGCTAAGGAAAGGCCGCTCGCCTCGGGCGGCCTTTCTCGTTTAAGGTTCGCACATCATGCCCCGCGCCCTGCTCAACAATATCGACCATGCCGATCTGCGGATCCGGCTCGACCGGGGCGCCGCGTTCGGCGACGCGGTGAACCAGATGACGGTGTTCCCCACCGAATTCGAAGCGCTCCAGCGCGAGTATGTCCTGCTCTTCCGCCGCGACGCGGACGGCGGCTGGCGCTCGACGGTGCTGCTCGGCCTCGACGCCGACGAGAATCTCTATCTCGACGGCGAGCGCTGGGATGCCGACCAGATCCCCGCGCTGATGGAAATCGGTCCCTTCTCGATCGGCCTGCCGCGCCCCGGCGAGGCGGGCGAGCCGATGATCCATATCGATACCGATCACCCGCGCGTCTCGACCAGCGAAGGCGCGCCGCTGTTTCTCGACCAGGGCGGCAACGCCCCCTATCTCGACCGGATCGCGGCGACGCTGCAGGCGATTTACGTCGGCGACCAGCTTTCGGCGCCGATGTTTGCCGCGTTTGAAGCAGCGGGCCTGCTCGAACCGGTCACCTTCGACATCGAACTCACCAGCGGCCGGCGCTACAAGCTGCCCGATTGCTGGGTGATCGAGGGCAGCCGCTTCGCCGCGCTCGGGTCCGAGGCACTGGCGGCGTTGCACGCACAGGATTTCCTGCGCTGCGCGGTGTGGCAGCTATCTTCGCTCGGCAACCTGCCGCGACTGATCGCGCGCAAGGAACGCCGCGAAGGCTGAGGGCAGAAGCAGAAAAATCTCGGAGGGGACCAGCGATGGACGGGCAGAAGTTTCGAGTGGTGATCGCCGGCGGCGGCACGGCGGGCTGGGTCGCGGCGGCGGCACTGGTGCGGCATCTGGGGCCGAACCTCGACATCACGCTCGTCGAGTCCGATGCGATCGGCACGGTGGGCGTGGGCGAATCCACCATCCCCACCGCCTGGACCTTCCACAAGCTGCTCGGCATCAACGAGCAGGTCTTCCTTCGCGAGACCAACGCGACTTTCAAGCTCGGCATCGCATTCGAGAACTGGCTGCGCGACGGCGAGCGCTATTTCCACCCCTTCGGCTCGGTCGGGCGCGCGTTGCCCTTGTGCGACTTCCAGCATTTCTGGCTGGAGGCGCAAGCCCGCGGCTTCGGCGGCGCGCTCGGCGACTATTCGCTCGAGACCCAGGCGGCGCTCTCGGAGAAATTCGCCACCGGCGATCCGATGCCGCTGGCTTATGCCTATCATCTGGACGCGACCGCCTATGCCGCCTTCCTGCGCGGCCTGGCCGAACCGGCCGGCGTGCGCCGGGTTGAGGGCCGCATCCTCGAGGTCGAGCAGGCGGAGAGTGGCGACATTGCCGCGCTGGTGCTGGACGGCGGGTTGCGCATCGAAGGCGACCTGTTCATCGACTGCACGGGTTTTCGCGCGCTGCTGATCGAGGAGACGCTCAAGACCGGCTTCGACGACTGGAGCCACTGGCTGCCGACCAACCGCGCCTTCGCGGTCCAGTCCGAGACGACCGAGGCGCCGGTCCCCTATACCCGCGCGATCGCGCACGGTGCGGGTTGGCGCTGGCGAATCCCGCTCCAGCACCGGATGGGCAACGGCTTCGTTTATGCCAGCGACTATCTCTCCGATGACGAAGCGAAGGCGCAGCTGCTCGCCGCCGTGCCGGGGCGCGCGCTGTTCGATCCGCGGCTGATCCGCTTCACCACGGGCATGCGCAAGAAGGCCTGGAACCGGAATTGCGTCGCGCTGGGCCTGGCGAGCGGGTTCATCGAGCCGCTCGAATCGACCAGCATCCATCTGGTGATGATCGCGGTGACGCGGCTGCTGCAGAACTTCCCGTTCCGCCGTGACATGGCGGCGCTCTCGGCGCGGTTCAACGCCCAGTCGCGCGCTGAGTCGGAGCATATCCGCGACTTCATCATCCTCCACTACAAGCTCAACGACCGGTCGGAGCCCTTCTGGCGCGACCATGCCGCGCGCGGGGTGCCGGACAGCCTGGCGGCGCGAATCGCCTTGTTCGAGGAAGGCGCGTCGAGCTATCAGGAAGGCACCGACCTGTTCCGCGTCGACAGCTGGAACGCGGTGATGCTGGGGCAGGGTGTGCGCCCGCGCGACCATCACCCCATGCCCGCGCAGATTCCAAGCGAGGATCTGGAGCGGGCGCTGGGGGACCTGCGCGCCGGGATTGCGGCCCAGCTCGCCAAGCTGCCCGGGCATGCCGAATTCATCGCGCGCTACGCCGCGGCGAAGGTGCCCGCGGCAGCATAACGGCCCCCGCCGCGCCTCGCCTCCGCTACGGCAGCAGGATGCGGTTGTTGTGCAGCGTCACTTCCGGCGCGTCTCCCGGCAGCGCCACGCGCACCTGGGCCGGCGCCGCATTGCCGCGGAGGTGAACCCGGACCGTTGCCGTGCGCGGAAGCAGATCGTCGGGCGCGGCCAGCGCCGGGATTGCCGCGCGGCCTAGCTCCCCCTGTGCCCCGGAAACGACCACGGTGCCGCCGCGCGTAGCCACATGCCCGAGGCTGTGTACCGTCACCGTCGCGACGCGGCCGCGTATCGTCACGTCGTCGGCACCGATGCCGAGGTCGGGACGGAGCTCGACCGGGTCGCCCGCCGCTGCGAGCGTGAAGACCCATGTGCTGGCCCCCACCGGGAAGCGTATCGCCACGTCGCTCGATCGGCCTAGGTCCAGCGTCTGCACCGCGCCGTCGGGTCCGCGCATCGTCCAGCGCCCGGCCGTGACGTTCCAGGTCGTCATCGTCGCCGCTTGCGGTTCCGTGCTGGTGTTGAACGCCTCGACCGTAAAGCCGGCGGGCGTGGCGCCGGGGACCAGCAGCGCCACCTGCTCGGCGGCTTCCTGCTGGGAGAAGCGCCAGCTCACCGCATTGCCCGGATAGGTCTGGTTGCGGCGCAGCGCGATGCCGCCCAGTCGCTCGCGCTGGAGCCACTGGTTCTCGCTCTCCACCCGGTCCGTCCACCAATGGCCTTCGGTCATCATGTACAGGCGCGCCGACTTCTCGAGGATCGCGGCTTCGTGCAGCGCCACCAGCGGCGCGGGATCGCCGCTGCGGGTCCAGGCGGCGATCCGCGCCGCCTCGCCGTCCCCCCTGGCAGTTGCAAGCGCCCGGGTTTGGGGCAGAACCGCGCCATTTTCGTTGATCTCGCCGAGCGACCCCGGGCGCGCCTGGAGCGGCCGCAGATAGGTGGCGTCGCCGGTGAAGCGATACGCGCTCCACGCGGTCTGGAGCGGAGTGCTCACCCCGCCGCCATCGCCGGCGCGGGTGGCATCGGTGCGCCAGTTGATCTCGTTGGGGAAGCTCCAGCGGCCCTCCGCATCCTGCTTGCCATGGGCAAGCCAGCCATCGGCAAGGCCGGTGACGAGCCCGCGCGCCTGCGGACCCCCATTGAACACGCCGAGCAGGATCGGCGCGTGCATCACCACATAGCTATAGGGCTTCTGCCATTCGAACGCGCCCTCACGGTACATGCGCCGTGCGCCGTACCAGTTGCTGGCGAAGTGAAGATGCCCGGCAGGGTTGGGCAGGATCACCTTGCGGAGCGCGCGGGTGGTGGCGAACAGGCGCTCCACCGTCTTCGGTTCGCCCCAGTTGAGATAGAGCCGTGCCGCATCGGCGTTCAGTCCTTCCTCATAGGCGTGCAACTCGTCGGTGGTGATATATCCCAGCCCGTCGACGATCATCCCGTTGCGATAGGCGGCGTCGTCGAGCGCGCGGAGCGAGGTGTTTACCTTGTCCGGGATCACCCCCATCAGCGCCAGCCCCGGCCATTGC
>JAPJRE010000042.1:0-5325 GCA_030824725.1 Sphingomonas sp. | reverse complement strand
CCGCCGCCGAAATCGCCATAGGGCACCTGGCGGTTGTCGATCCACCATTCGACGAAGCGGCGGGTGAGCGCGAGGTCCTGCAGCTGGCGCGCCGCCCAGGCGGGCACGCCGGCGGGGATCGGCGGCAGCGCTGCTACGGGCATGTTCTCGGGACGATAGTCGATATCGGCCCAATAGGCGCGCATTTCCTTGTTCTCGGGATCGGCACGGAGCAGGTCGCTCGCATCGGTGCGCACCCGGCGATAGAGCGCGGCGCGTTCGGACGAGGTGTGCTCCTCCACCAGAAAGCCCCAATTGTCCTTCACCTGGTTGAAGCGATCCGCGACATGCTCCTTGAGCGCTTCGGCGCGGGGCTTGAAGACGAGCCGGATCTCGGCGCCGTCGAGTGCGTCGGCATCGAAGTCCGGCGCCGCCGAGGCGATCGTCAGGAACAGGCTGTCGTCGCTGAGGATGCGGTCGCGCAGGTCGAGCCACAGCGTGCGCGGCTCACCGGGGCGGACCGAGACCGAAAGGTCGATCAAGTCGCGCTGCGGCCAGATCGGATCATGGACGCGGATGTTGAGCGGAATCAGCCCGTCCGTATTCGCCTTTGCCTGGAGCGCGGGGAGGTCGATGGCGATGCCGTCCAGCCCGTCGTGCAGGTTGCGCCAGCCATAGTTGAAGGCGCGGGCGAGCGGCTGGTCGGGCGCCGCCTGGTTGAGGTTGGACGGGATCAGGATGTGGACGATCGGCCGGGCGCTGGCGGGCCGCACCGCTGCGCCGCTGTCGCCCGCGGCACCTGCGCCGACCGCCGCCCGCACGCCGGACTTGGGCATCGCCAGCATGGTACTCCGCTCCTCGGGGGCGAAGCGGCCGGCGATATAGGCGTTGAGCCCGTCCAGCGCCGCGAGGTTCGGCGCCGCCCTGGCGTTGACCTTGTAGCTGAGCTTGAAGCTGCCCTGCGGCTCGGCGGCGTCGTCCACCTGATAGGCCCAGAGCTCCTGGATCGGCTGTTCCTGCATCCCATTGGTGAAGCGCAGTAGGCCTCCCTTGCGCGCGGGCAGGCTCTCGACCGAGCGCACCACGCCCTTGGGCCGATCCGCCACCTTGACGAAGGTGGTGCCGTCGGCCGACCAGGCGAGCGTGCCATAGGCGGCGGCGCGAATCTCGACGCGGTTGAAGGTCTCGCCGGCGGGCACCGTGAGGGTATAGGCCTTGCCGCCCTCGACATAGGTGTTCCAGTCGGGCAGCTCGAAGTAATCGTCGCGGCCCGGCAGCCGCGAGCGGTTGTAGACTCCGGGCCAGGTCGTCTCGGCGATGCCGTCCACGCCCTTCCACATCCATTGCTTCAGATCGCGGGCATCGGCGAATTCGATCTTGCGGACCCGCGTCACCTTGGCGGCGAGCGGCGGCGGCGAACCCTTGTCCCAGCCATAGCGGTGGAGCCAGGCAGTGCGCTCTGCCGCCTCGTCGCGCGGGGGCGGGGCGCCGGGCAGGCCATGCGCCGCCAGCGCCGCCACGTCGGGCGCGCCGAGCATCCGGTCATAGACGCGGATCTCGTCCAGGTCGCTGCCGCGCATGAAGTGGTAGCGGCTCTGCACCTGATGGGGGCTGATCACCCGCCCCGCCATGCCGAACTGGTCGAGCCCGGAATCGAGATCGGCCACCTGGTTGCGCCGCGCAACTTGGCGGCCGTTCCAGAACAGCCGCACGCCCGCCGTCTCGTCCCAGGCGAAGGCCAGATGCTGCCATTCCTCGGGCGCCGGCACCCGGTCCAGCCGGAACGAGACGCGGATGCGCGACAGGTTGGCATCGGTGACGAAGGCGTCGAAGCCATGGCCGTTCCAGTCGATCCGCAGGAACGCCATGTCCCAGCTCGAATGGTCGGCGAAGCCGGCGCGGAAGAGCACGAAGGGCGCTTCGCCGAGGGGGGTGCGGGCGCGCCAGAAGAAGGCGAGCGTGCCGCGGGCCGCCTGCATGTTGCCTGGGGCGTTCCACGCGACATAGCCTTCGTCCGCCCAGCGCGCCGCCCCGCCGATCGCGCCGTCCGGGGTGACGGTGACCGCCGAGCGGAAATTGGGGACCGGGTCGCCTTTGGCTACGTCCGCGGTGAGGCTCTTGTCGGCGGAGAGGTGGAAGAGGAGGCCGTCGTCCCCCGGTGCGGTCTGCGCGACGGCGGGTGCGGCGACGATCAGCGCCCATGCCGAAATACCCCAGTGCCGCATGCCATCCTCCCGCGTGCCTCTACGCTGGCCGCGCCCGGTTCAATGCCGCGTGCATGCCATCGTTGACACCGGTAGCAACTCCGGGACGCCCTGCCAATGGGCGTCGGCGGCCTTAGCGGCGGCTGCCGAGCAGGGCGAGTTCGGCGACGCGCAGGCTGAGCTGGTCCGCGGCGGCCAGGTCGCCCTCGGGGGAGCCCCAGGCGAAGGCCGGGCGGGCATCGCCCAGGTCCGCGCGCACCCGACGCGCGACACGCTCCAGCTCGTGCGGAGTCGGCGGCCGCCCTTCGGCGATGCAGGCGATCACTTCCGGCGCGATCGTGCTTGGCATTGCGAACATCCTTACCCCTCCCGGCACTGCGTGGAAGCTGGGGACGAATGACTGCAGAAAAAGGTCCATCACGGCGTGCTTGCGACGAACCGCGCTGCCGTTAGGATCGGTGCCAATGTCCTCCCCCGCGCTCCGCATCACAGGCCTGCACAAGTCCTTCGGCAAGCCCGTCATCACCGGCCTCGACCTCACCGTCGGGGCGGGCCAGCTCTACGCCTTGCTTGGGCCCAACGGCGCCGGCAAGACGACGACGCTGCGCATGGCCGTGGGGCTGACCGAGCCCGATTCCGGCAGCATCGAGGTCTTCGGCGTCGACGCGCGCACCGATCCGCAGGCGGCCAAGGCGATCACCGCCTGGCTGCCCGACGAGCCGATGCTCTACGACAAGCTGACCCCGGCCGAATATCTCGGCTTCGTCGCCGGGCTGTGGCGGATCCCGCCCGACCGCGCCGCGCCCGAGGCCGAACGGCTGCTCCGCTGGCTGGAGCTGTGGGAGGTGCGCGACACGCGCTGCGAGGGTTTCTCGCGCGGCATGCAGCAGAAGGTGGCGCTGGCGGGCGCGCTGATCCACGATCCGCAGCTGCTGATCCTCGACGAGCCGCTGACCGGGCTCGACGCGGCGATGGCGCGATCGGTGAAGGACGCGCTGCGCGCCGCGGTCGACCAGGGCAAGACGGTGATCGTGACGACCCATATCCTCGAGGTCGCCGAGCGGCTGGCCGACCGGATCGGGATCATCGCCGGCGGCCGGCTGCTCGCCGAGGGCACGCTGGAGGAACTGCGTGGGCTCGCCGGGGCCGACGACGCGACGCTGGAAGACACCTTCATCCGCCTGACGAGCCGGTCGTGATCGGCTGGACGATGCGGCGGCTGCCGCCGGGAAGCCTGGCATGGCTGACGCTGCACGAGCTGCGCGGCAACCTGCGCGCCACCGGCCGGAGCAAGCTGGGGCAGATCGTGCTCGCGCTGGTGCTGCTTGGCTATACCGGGCTGGGCGTCGGCCTCGGGCTGCTGCTGGCCGACGAACAGTGGCAGGCGGGACCGCTTGCATGGCTGATCGCGCTGCTCGTGTCGATCCTGCTCTTCACCTTCATGACCACCCAGGCGCTGCTCGCCAGCCAGCGGACCCTGTACGAGGCGGGCGATCTCGACCTGCTCTTCTCCGCCCCGCTCGATCCGCGCACCGTCGTCTCGGCCAAGCTGCTGGGCATCGCCGGCGGGGTGATGCTCACCTTCTCGATCTTCCTGCTGCCGATCCTGCTGCCGGTGGCGCTGCTCGGCCATCCCGAACTGCTCGGCGCCCTCGTCTTACTGGTGGCGCTGGCGCTGGCGGCGGCGTGCCTCGGGCTGGGGGTGACGCTGCTGCTCGCGCGGACCGTCGGCCCGCGCGCGGCGCGAACTTTGGGGCAGATCCTCGCCGCGCTGACCGGTGCGAGCGTGTTCCTCGCCAGCCAGCTCCTCAACCAGCACGACGATCGCCGCGAGTCCGGCACGGTGCTGCTGTTCGACGCACTGCGCAGCGCAGGGTACGGCAAACACGGCCTGAGCAGCCTGCCGGGCCGCACCGCGTTCGGCGAGCCGCTGGCGATGGCGCTCCTGCTGGGCGGGGCGCTGGCGCTGTTCGGACTTGCCGGCTGGGGGATGCGCCATGCCTTCCTGCGCAGCTACCGCGCCGGGGGCGCACGACCGGCGGCGAAGCGCGCGGCCAAGGGCGGGATCGCCCGGCACTTCCATCGCGGGCTGTTCGCGACGATCTTCGCCAAGGAGCTGCGACTGCTGCTGCGCGATCCGGCGCTGATCTTCCAGGTGCTGCTGCGCATCGTCTATCTCGCCCCGATCCTGCTGATCGCCTTTCGCGACAGCGGTTCGCTGCCGATGGCGCCGACGCTCGCCTTCACCAGCGTGGTAATCGCCGGGCAATTGGTGTCGAGCCTCGCTTGGCTTGCCGCCTCGGCCGAGGACGCCCCCGATCTGCTCAAGGTGGCGCCGGTCGACAAGGACGATCTCGATCTCGCCAAGCTGCTTGCGGCGATGGCCTTGACGGCGCCTTTGGGCATGCTGCTGCCGGTCGCGATCGCGATGGAGACCGTGCCCGGCGCGCTGGTCACGTTGCTGTTCACCGCCGGGGCGGGCGGGGCGGTGGGCTATCTGGAGGTGGCGCATGCCCAGCCGGCACCGCGCGCGACCTTCCAGCGGCGGCAGAAGGGCGGGGGCATCGTCCGCAACCTGCTCGAATTCGTGATCGCCCTGCTGCTCGGGCTCGCTGCGGGCGTGATCGTCTACTTCCTCTGACCTCAGCCGCCGGGATGGAGCGCGCGGCGGGCCTCCTCGGTCACGGCATAGACGGCGTGGCGCTGGGCGCCGCGATTATGATGGTCCACCCGCAACCCCTGATAATGCCGGCGGACCAATCCCGCGCGGACCAGTTCGGAGACCGCGCGGCTGACATTGGTCCGGCCCGAGAGGCGAATGCGATGCTGCACCTCCGCCTCGATCGCCGCCTGCGCCGCCTCCGGATCGGCGGGGAGGGTGCCCGCCTTCTCGAGTTCGGCCCGTGCCCGCGCGGTCAGTCCCAGCCGACGCGGGTCGCGCCGGGCGACCGGCGACAATGCCTCGCTCAGCCAGTCGCGGACCGAGAGACGGCGGCCGTCGCGCTCGATCCAGGGGCCTGCCCAGCCGGTGCGGTCGCTCGCCTGGGCGATCAGCTGGAGCACCATGAAGCTGTAGCGCGGCCGCTCGCAGGTGGCGCTCAGCCGGTCGAGCACCGCGGGCAGGTCCAGGGCGGTGGGGGAG
>JAPJRE010000514.1 GCA_030824725.1 Sphingomonas sp. | reverse complement strand
CTCACCCATCATGCCGACCGGCACTCGAAGCCGCCTTTTTCAACACAATCCACCAACTCCAACCATAAGCGACGGCTCGCGCCTCGCCAAACTTCCCCCGGTCATCCCGTCTGCGGAACGACATCCCCGCCTCGTGCATTCCAAAGGCGCACGTTCCCAGAAGGAAGTACGACCATGTCCGATACGCCCGAAACCAACAGCCTGCTCGTCACCGCCCGCGTCGACGGGCTCAAGGTGCGCAGCCGCGACGGCGATTCGCTGGGGCAGGTGCAGGCGTTCATGGTCGAGAAGGGCAGCGGGCGCACGCTCTATGCGGTGCTCAGCCTCGGCGGGTTCCTCGGCATGGGCAAGAGCTACTACCCCCTGCCCTTCGAGCTGATCTCCTACGATGCCACCGGCGACGACTATGTCGTCACGATCGATCGCCGCGTGCTCGAGGGCGGCCCGAGCTGGGCGAGCAACGCGCCCGAATTCACCCAGGCCTATGCCGATCGCGTTTCCAACTATTACGGCCTCTCCGCCGCACGGGTGGACCGCGTGCCGCTGGACTGAGGGCTCAGCACCGCGGCTAGAGACAAGAGCGTTTCCTCCCCCTTCAGGGCAGGGCTATCGCATATGGAAATTTGAGCGTCAGAACGTTCGTACTCGAAAAGTCCTGTGTCCGAGAATCGGCCGCTTTTCGGGCAATGCGAAAATCTCGGAACGAGCGTCTCACGCAGGAAAATTTCATATGCCATTGCCCTGCCCGTACCGGGGAGGAATTTTCTCTGCGGTGGCATCCGTTCTCTTCCGCGCCTACATCGGCGGCAATGAACGACCCGAATTCCCCCGAGCGATTCAACGAGGAAAAGGCCACCTACGCGGTGCGCGGCGCCGAGACGCCCGACCTCGAGGCCGGCGTCGCCGCGATCCGCAACGTGCTGCAGACGCTGCCGATCCGCCCCGGCGTCTACCGCATGCAGGATGCCCGCGGCGACGTGCTGTACGTCGGCAAGGCCCGCGCGCTGAAGAACCGGGTGACCAACTATACCCAGGTCAACCGCCTGTCGAAGCGGCTGCAGCGCATGGTCGCGCAGACCCGCTCGATGACGATCGTCACCACCAACAACGAGGCCGAGGCGCTGCTGCTCGAGGCGCAGCTGATCAAGCGCTACCGGCCGCCCTACAATGTGCTGCTGCGCGACGATAAGTCGTTCCCGTTCATCCTGCTGCGCCAGGACCACGACTTCGCCCGCGTTCAGCTCCATCGCGGCGCTCGGCGCGCCAAGGGCGATTATTTCGGCCCCTTCGCGGGCGCGGGGCAGGTGCGCAAGACGCTCAATGCGCTGCAGAAGCTGTTCCTGCTGCGCAGCTGCACCGACGGCTTCTTCGCCAGCCGCGACCGGCCCTGCCTGCTCTACCAGATCCGCCGCTGCTCGGCGCCCTGCGTCGGCCGGATCGACCAGCAAGGCTATGCCGAGCTGGTCAACGACGCGCGGGACTTTCTCCAGGGCCGCTCGACCAAGGTCCAGGCCAAGCTCGGCGAGCAGATGCAGGCCGCTGCCGAGAATCTCGATTTCGAGCTGGCCGCGATCCTGCGCGACCGGCTGAAGGCGCTCACCTTCATCCAGGGCAGCCAGGCGATCAACGCGGAAGGGGTGGGCGATGCCGACATCTTCGCCCAGGCGTGCAAGTCCGGCGTGATCGGCATCGAGGCCTTCTTCATCCGCGGCGGCCAGAACTGGGGCCATCGCAGCTTCTTCCCCAGCCACACCCAGGACGTCCCCGAGGACGAGGTGCTCGCCGCCTTCCTGATGCAGTTCTACGAGGAGGTGCCGCCGGCGCGGAACGTGTTCGTCGATCGCGAGCTGCCCGAGGCCGAGCTGCTCGCCGAGGCGATGGGCGAGCGCGCCGGGCATAAGGTGGTGCTGTCGGTGCCCCAGCGCGGCACCCGCCGCCGCCTGCTCGACCAGGCCAAGCGCAATGCGGAGGAGGCGCTCGACCGCCGCCTCGCCGAGAGCACCACCCAGGCCAAGCTGCTCCGCGAAATGGCCGACCTGTTCGACCTGCCCGAGCCGCCGAACCGCATCGAGGTCTACGACAACAGCCACATTCAGGGCACCAATGCCGTGGGCGCGATGATCGTCGCGGGGCCGGAGGGCTTCCGCAAGAGCCAGTATCGCAAGTTCAACATCAAGCGCCCCGAGACGATCGCCGGCGACGATTACGGGATGATGCGCGAGGTGCTGAGCCGCCGCTTCGCCCGCGCGCAGGACGAGGACCCCGATCGCAGCCAGGGCGACTGGCCGGACCTGGTGCTGCTCGACGGCGGCCGCGGCCAGCTCAACGCCGCCAGGGCGGTGCTCGAGGAAATGGGCATCGAGGACGTCTGCATGGTCGGCGTCGCCAAGGGCCCGCACCATGGCCGCGACGGCCGCGAGGTGTTTCACCTGATGGACGGCAGCGAGCGGATGCTGCCGGTCAACGCGCCCTTGCTCTTCTACCTCCAGCGGCTGCGCGACGAGG
>JAPJRE010000513.1 GCA_030824725.1 Sphingomonas sp. | reverse complement strand
GACATGGGCGAGATCGAGCGGCTGGGCGAGCGTCGTCGGCACCAGCTGCGCTGCGCTGCCATCCCCCCAGTCGATCCGCAGCTGGGTAATCGCCGCCGCGCTCTCTCCCGCCGTCGGCGTAGCGGTGAGCCGGTAGGAGGCGCCTTCCGGCGTATCCGCGAGGCCGGACAGCGTTGCCGTGGCATGGGGCAGCGCCCCCGACCGCGTGAAGGTCACCGTATAGCTGGCGCTTGCCTCGTCATCGAGGATGTGCAGCCGGTTCTCATAGACGGGATAGGTCGAACTGTTGGCGAAGGTGCGATCGGTGAACCAGTAGCGCCCCGCCTCCAGCGCCGTACCGTCGGCGCGGCGGACCTCGCTTACCACATAGCTGGCGTCGGCGGCGAGCGTATCGAAATACTGCCAGTTCCCCGTCTTGCCTGTGGCATTGACGGTTACGGTCAGCGTGTTGCCGCTCCGTATCTCGCCTGCCGTCGTCGCGAGGATCGTCGCCACCGGCGCCACGGTTCCGTCCGACAGGTAGAGCGTGTCGCCGGCGTCCTGCAGGTCGGGATCCTCGTTGGTGAAGAAATCGAGCCCGTCGTCGCCCGTCATTTCCCCGCCATGGATCAGCTCGTGGATCCGCACCGCCTTGATCTGCGAGAATTCCTCGCCGCCCAGCGCGTTCACATGCTCGAACTGGGCCGAATACTCGATGAACTTGCCCTGGAGCGTCGATTCGAGGAACCAGGCGCCGGTGCGGGTCTCGCCGGGGGCCACGTCGCCGAAGGTGGCGGTAAGGCTGCCCGGCGTGGCCTCCCCGTCCACCTGGCTGCCGACGATCTTGAAGTCGATCAGCAGCCCCTTGTCGTTCTCGATGATCTTGGGCTGCGCCGAGTCGATCCGCAGCGCGTTCGCCGTGCCCTTGCCCTCGTTGTGGATCTGGACGCCGAGCAGGAACGGCTTGGACGGCTCCACCGCATCGGTGAAGGGATCGTCGGCGACGACGTTGCGCTCCTGGAAATAGTCGAGCGTCAGCTGCGCCTGCGGCAGCACCGTCACGTCCACCGGCGCGAGGTCCATGTTGTAGACTTCGTGCGTCTCCGGGTCTTCCATCGAGAGCAGGCCGCCGATCGCATAGTTGGTCGGCCCGGTGAGCGCGGCGAGCTGGCTGGGGGTGAAGGTGAACTCGGCGGTCATCGACTTGCCGAGCGCGAGATCGCCGGTGCCGTCGAGCGTCGAAAGGCCATCGAGCTTGGTGTTCTGCGCGTTGAACACGTTGCTGCCGACGACGTTGCCGGCCATGTCCTTGATCTGGAGCTGCAACCCGATATTGTCGATAGCCTCGCCCTCGGCCTCCAGGGTGAGCGTGCCGACGAAGATCTGCCGGCTCATCACCACGCTCTGCTCGATGCGCAGCTTGATCGTCACGCAGACCCCGTTGATCACCTTCTCCTGCTCGATCAGCAATTCGGTCTGCGCCTGCTTTACGTCGCGGAGCATCGCCTGGTCGGCAGCTTCGAGCGCATCGGTTTCGGCATCCGAGGCGTCGAGGCTGCCGCCGACGCGCTCGAAGAGCTCGGTCATCTTGTCGAACGCGATGAAGTCGGTGGACTGACCTGCTGCCACCTGATCGGCCTTGAAGATGCCGGCGTTCCAATAGTCGAGGGTCCGGTTGTGGCGATCGACGTAACGCTGAACGATCGCGGGATCGACGCCAGCGGGAATCGGCACGTCGCTGACTGAGATATGTTCGCCGCGCTCGATCCTATCAGCGGCGAAACCGAGGAATTCCAAAACATTGGCATCGTCATCACTATCGAACCAGCTGAGATCGCCAAGGAGATATTCGAGATAGTTAAGCTGGGCCAACTGCCGACCAGCGAGATCATCTATCTTCAATACGCCGTCGAACCGATCGCCCAGAGCTTCCCGCAAGGCGGCCTCCATTGCGCGAAGATCCACACCGTTCGTGTCCTGCGATGCCTGGATGCCCTCCATTAGCGACGCGACATACCGATCCTTGTCGGCACCCGATGCCAGCCCAACACCGCCGAGTCCTCCCGGAAGATCGAAGGTCGGGATGAGGCTCATGCCAAAGCAGTTTAGGATTTTCTCGATGCCTTCAGCATATCCCAGATAATCGAGCGCGGTTAACGCGACCTTGGAAGCTTTACCAATCGACTTCCTTACATCTTTTAACTTGCCATCGGCTGCGGCATCCACAAGTTCTGAAAACTCGTCTTTCAGCGCCTCTGAAACAGCTTTTGAAACTGCCTGCACCGCGACATCTTCGGCGCTGGACATCGACCTTGACGCTTCTGATTGCTCGATTGCTTCCCATCCAGCGCGCAGCACGAACTTTGCTATCTTATAGCCGCGCGTCGCAGGGAAAAGATCCAGCGCCACGTCTAGGAGAAGGGAAAGGCCGTTTTTGATCAGGCACCCCCAATCCGGACCGCCCGGCGTCCCAGCGCAGTAGATGTTCTGCTCGGTTTCGGCAGGCCCGGAGGAATAGGCCCATCCCCAGCCCCAAC
>JAPJRE010000512.1 GCA_030824725.1 Sphingomonas sp. | reverse complement strand
GGATCGCGCTGCAGGCTGCCGGCTTCTTCCTCGTCGCGCTCGGGCCGCTGCACCCCACGCTCCAGGCCGGCTCCGCCGCGGCGGTCGGCGAGGCCGTGTTGGTGGCGGTGCTGACGGGCAGTTGCGTCGGCATCTTCCTCTCGGCGGTCGCCGCGATGGGCAGCAACTGGAGCATCGCGCCCCGCGTCCGTCGCGACCACGACCTGGTGACCTGGGGGCCGTTCGCGGTGATCCGCCACCCCATCTACACCGGCCTTTTCGCGATGCTGCTGGCGGTGGCCGTCGCCTTCGGCCATTCCCGCGGGCTGCTCCTCGGCGTGCCGCTCTTTGCCTATGGCACCTGGACCCGCGTGCAGGCGGAGGAACGCCTGCTCCAGGCCCGCTTCGGGAAGCAGTACGAAGCCTATGCGGTGCGCGTGAAGCGGTTCCTCCCCCGCCTCTTCTGAGGCACCTCCGGCAGCGCCGCGACTTGCATCGGCCGCGCCGCTCTGCAACCTTTCGCCCGCACCACGAGATGCAATCGAAGGATAGGGTGAGGAATGAGCATGCTTGGCGCCCTGATGCGCGCGTCGTTCCCGGTCCTACTGGTTGCCGCTACGCCGGCGGCGGCGCAGGAAGATCTGCAGATCGACGGCGACTGGACGCACACAGCAACCGGCATGGTGTTTCCCGAGCGGCTGGATAATGCGCTGCGCACCCGCATCCACAGCTATGACGCCGAGCAGCTGGACGTCAGCGCCGGCTACGCCCTGCGGCGCGGCGGCGAGCTCGGCTTCGTGACGCTGTACGTCTATCCCGCCCCCGCCGAGCGCGACTGCGCCCAGAATTTCGCCGAGATCGAGCGCAACGTCGCCCAGAGCTATGCCGATGTGAAGCTGGTGACGAGCGATCGCTGGCCCAGCCCCTCGGGCGATGTGCCGGATGCGGCCTATCATGCGCGCTTCACCATGACCGGCATGCTCGACGGCAAGGAACGCCCGCTGACGTCGGACAGCTATCTGTTCTGCCCGGCGGGCGGCAAATGGCTGGTTGCCGCCCGCGCGAGCTGGGAGCGGTCAACGGCCCTGGAAGACGTGTTCGCCGCCTTTTTGCATCGTCTCTCGTGGCCAGCGAAGCTCGATCCGGCGCCCGCCGCGACGGTCGATCCGGCGGGCAATTAGGGAAATCGCGCCCCCACAAGCGCACCACCCTCCAGGGTAAGCGACAGGGGCGCTTCGCCCTTGCCTCGGCACCGGCGTCTCCATCCGTCTACAGCGTAGTCGGCCCCTCGACCCGCCGGCGCAGAAATCGCGGACGCCGGAAGCGCTTTCGCAGTTCCTGCGCCGGCTTCTCGATGACGTGCCAGGAAAATGCCGCGAAGGGGATCACGCTGATGAAGGTGACCACAACCAGGAGGTGTGGATCGATTCCCGGAAAAAACATCCGGTACACATCCGTCACCGGCATACTGTAGATGTAGATGCCGAAAGAATAATCCGGAATCTTGTGCGCCCAGGGAAGCGCGCGCGCGCTCATGAATCCGCCACAGAACACCCAATAGGCCACGGCCAGGGCCAGCACCAGCTCGCCGAAGAAATAGGATCGGGATAGATATGCGGCGACGAAGGTCAGCACGATCCCGACCCAGGACAGTTTGATCCAGTGCCGCGCGCCATAGATTGCAGCGCCAATCGCGAAGGCCACCCAGAGGCGGGTAATCTGGTCGAGGAAATACAGCTCGCCCGCGGACAGCCGCCCGAACCACTGATGTGCCGGCGGATACTGATAGAACAACGAGAACAGGATGATGAGCGGAAAAACGAGCAGGTTGAACCGGCGATAGCGCAGCAGGCCGACCGCCGACACCACCGCTATGGCCGCATAGCAGCTGACCTCCCAGCGGATCGTCCAGAGAGAGCCATTGATAGCGCACAGGTTTCCGGAAAGTTCGTTACAGTATACGCCGGTCAGATTATAACTCGGAAGCAGGAACTGGTTGTAAACCAGGAACTCCATGGTCTCCCGGCCCAGAAAATACTCACGCAGCGATACCGTGGTAAAGGCCGCGAACGTAACCGTCACGATCGCGCACATGAAGAACATGCCGGGCCAAATTCGCATGAACCGCGAGACGGCGAAATATGTGATCGACGGGTTCCGCTCCAAACTCCGGTACATCAGAAATCCGGACAAGGTGAAGAAACCGTTCACCGCCAGCCAAGAGATGGGCTGCAAGAAGATTGGAAAAGTCGCGTCCTCATACCCCAATAGCCGAACGGCGTGCGTGTAGATGACCGCGCTAGCCAAGACCCACCGAACCAACGTGAAGTTGTTCCGGTCAGCCTTCAGCAGATCATCCGTTATCGACAAAGCCATGTCTCATCTCGCACATTGCCGGCCGTCCACACGCCGACGGGTTAGCGACCTATCACCTACAGGACGGGCAAAGGACGTCGCCGTGCCCGTATATCCAATGGCCCGACGCTCCAAGGGCCATTTGCCGACGCCGCAAGCGCCCCAAGCCGCTAGCGTCGCCCCGCCGGAAATCCGGCAGCGCCCGCCCCAGGGC
>JAPJRE010000041.1 GCA_030824725.1 Sphingomonas sp. | reverse complement strand
CGAGCTCGAGCGCGCCGGCCTGCACTATACCGGCGTCGGCAAGCCGAGCCGCGACGTGGCAGGGGGTGACATCGTTCAGTAAAATTCGCCCACCAATCGGTGGGGCTGCAGGTTTATTACAGTCTAACCGCAGTTGCTTCTGAAATATATAGTCGGATTGTCCTGCTGAAGGTGCTAAGTCACTTGACCTTCTTGATGAACTGGCTATTTTTATAGTAGTGATTTATTCGACATAATGAGGTGGTGGCCATGATTGCAAGAATATCGCTAGGTGCCTTGGCTGTGGCGCTCCTTGCAGCGGCTGCGGTTGCTGCGCCCGTTCGCCCCGGCATGGTGTTGCCGCGTCAGGCTCTGCCTACGCAGACCTCTCCGGCGGCGAGTGGCGCAAGTCAGCCGGAAGCTGCGCAGGAAGGGCAGGGCGTTCCGGAGCCGGCGCGTCCCCGGGTGCGGCGCAAGAATTCGTTCTTCGGGATCCCGTTGGCGCTTCTCGCCGTCGGCGGGGGCGCTGGCGTGGGTGCCGCCGTCTTGGTCGCAACCGCAAGCCCGCAATAGCCGCGCGGCTATTGGATCAGCATCGCGGCGTTGCGGCGTCGCGCGCTCTTCGCAGCGTTCCCGTTCTCGAATCAATCGGCTGTTTTTGCCGTGCTGGCCGTCGCCAGGTCTGGCGACGGGGTGTCCGCCCCGATCCCGTCGACCGCAGCGTTTGATGGGGCGATGACGGCTGCCCTCGAGGACGAGACCTGAAGCCGCGCGATCTCCGCGGTGACAATGCCGATGCGGCGCTTGAGGCCAGGATGGGTAATTGGAACATCAAACGGGCGCTTTTGTGCCGCGCGCACCAGGAAGCGTGCGGGGGCCGAAAGATCGTATCCGGCGCGCGCGAGCAAGCCAATCGCAAGCGTGTCCGCCTCGATCTCGGTGTCCTTCACCCGGGCGGATCCGAACCCGAGCTGCGAGAGCAAGGCGGATCGTCCGCGCAACGCCTCCTGGTGGCGGAGGATATTGTGGCTCATCTCGTGTGCAACGACGAAGGCAAGTTCCGCGTCATCGGTGATTTCCGTCATCAATCGGCTGGTAACGGCGACATAGTGGCCGTCGGACCAGGCATTGAATGCTTTCCCCGGCACGACGACCCAGTGTCCGCCACACCCCGCATCGGCCGTGAGGCGCAGTGTCCGCAGCGTACCGTCGCGCCGGAACAGGAGGGTCGC
Source organism: Sphingomonas sp. (assembly GCA_030824725.1). Classification (GTDB taxonomy): domain Bacteria; phylum Pseudomonadota; class Alphaproteobacteria; order Sphingomonadales; family Sphingomonadaceae; genus Sphingomonas. The sequence continues at coordinate 15,625 of JAPJRE010000041.1, read as the reverse complement.
CGCGCCCTGTCGCAACGCTGTGCCCAGCAGGGTCTCGAACGCATCGCTGCGCTGATAGGAAGCCTTGCGCCCGACCAGATCCTGGGCAAACCCGGCCATTGCCGTGCCATTGAGCGCAACGATCTCGTCCCCGCGCCGCAGGCCTGCGCGATCGGCGGCGCTGCCCTCGACGACGTCTCGTACGCCGAAGCCTTCGCCCAGCCCAAAGCGCGCGCCGATCAGGGCGCGATCGCGCGCGTCATATGCGGCGCGATCATGCAGCAGCAGGCCGGTGAGGCGCTCCGGGGACTGGCAGCGATCGGCATTTTGCCGTGCGATACGATAGCCGACGCTCGCCAGCCGAAGATCCTGGGTGACAATGGGTGTCGCTTGCGATCCTGCCCCGCTGGCGCGGACAGGCGAAGCTGCCGTCAAGGCCAGCGCCGTGGCCGCCGCCGGCGCCAGTCGAACGGCCGCTACCAGGCGACTGCGGGTACGCTTCATCACCATCACCATCACCAACTCAGGCGAGTGGGATAGGCGATCGGCGCTTAATAATTGGTGCAGGTCAATACACGTGTTTTCTCGGTGCAATTCGAGCCCGATGCCGATGATGGAAGGTGGCGATGCGCTCTGGTTCCTTGCAGTATGAAAGCACCCGGAATTCGCGCGCTGGTGTAACTGCTGCCGGCCTGTCGATAGCGATGGCGTTGGGAGGTGCGGGGAGTTCCTACCCAATACTTACGGCGGTGGTACAGATAATTGCCATCCTGGGGCTGTGCTGGCTAATTCCCAAGCTGGCAGACGTCAAAATCGCGCCGATCACTTGGGCGGCATTGCTGATGCTGCTGGCAACCTTGCTGATGCCGGTCATCCAGTTGGTACCCTTGCCATGGTCCCTATGGACCGAGCTGCCGGGCAGGGAACTGGCCGAAGCGATCCGAACCCGGTCAGGCCTCGCCGCTAGTGCGAGCCCGCTCAGCTTGCGGCCCGAGGCGACCCTGCAGGACCTGCTAGCGCTGCTGCCACCCGCCGCAGCCTTCGTCGCGGTGCTTTTCCTCGACGAGCGTGGCAGGATGGCCGTGCTGCGTGCGCTCGTCGCCGTGGCGGTGCTGAACGCCGTGCTGGGCGCGCTGCAACTTGCCTATGGCGGTGCGGGGCTGTTCGCAGTGTTCCACTCCGCGCATCGCGGCGACGCGCTGGGCTTGTTTGTCAATCACAATCACAGTGCCACGTTCCTCCTGATCGGGATGGTCGCGTCCGGGGTCCCGCGGCTGTTCGATGGTCGCGGACGGGCCGCCGGGCAGTGGCCCATGGCGGTGGGCGTGGCGACACTGCTGGCGCTCGCGGTGCTGGGCACGACCTCGCGCACCGGCCTGTTGACCCTTCCGATCGCATTGCTGCTGTTTGCCTATCTGCGCTTTCCCCATGGCTGGCGCTGGCAATGGGGGCTGGCCGGTGCGCTGCTGCTCGCCGCAATCGTGGTCGGGCTGGCCCAGACGCCGTTCGCCCAAGCGACCCTCGCGCGGTTCGCCGCGGTGGAGCAAGACGGTCGCCAGATCTTCTGGAGCAACACGCTCTATGCGATCGGCCAGTACTTCCCGTGGGGAAGCGGCTTCGGCACGTTCACCACCATCTACCCGACCATCGAGCCGCTCGACCAAGTCGTCGTTCCGGTCGTCAATCACGCGCACAATGATTATCTCGAACTGGCACTGGAGGGCGGGCTTCCGGCAATGCTGCTGCTGGCGGCGGCATTGTCCCTCGCGGTCTTCGCCTGGCTGCGGGCATTGTCCGCCCCGCCGGTGGACCGGTGGCAATCGCGATCGCTTACCATCGCCACGGGCGGAATCGTGGCGATCGTGCTGCTGCATTCGGCCGATGACTATCCCTTGCGCATGCCAGCCATCGCGGCTCCCTTCGCCGCCTGCCTCGCCATGACGTTCCCGCGCGGACGGCGTCGGCACGCGCGTCCGGGACGGCCGGCGTGGCGCTGGGTGCGGCTGGTGCCGGCGATGGCTGCCGGTCTGCTGCTTGGCTGGCAGGCCGTGAGCATGGGGGTGGCTTCCTCCTTCCTGCTTCGGGACGCGCCTGGCCAGGCGGCCCGGTGGCGATCGGGCAGCGCCGACGCTTGGTCGCGCATCGCCACCCAGCGTGCGATCGCCGCCGATTGGAGCGGGAGCGCGGACGCGGCCCGGATCGCCCTGGAGCGCGCGCCGTTGGACGCGGCGGCCTTGCGCGCGCTCGGGCTGGCCGAAGCGGCGGCGAAGCGGATGGACGTTGCTGCGCAGTTGATGCTGCTGGCCGGGCAACTGGGCTGGCGCGATGTTCCGACCCAGCTATGGCTGATCCAGCGTTCGAACGAGGTGGGAGATCGCGTCGTCGTGGCGCAGCGCGCCGATGGCCTGCTGCGACAGAACACGCAGTCCGCCTTGCTGTTCGGAACGCTGCGCGACTTGCTCGCCGATCCAGTGGGCGGAATCGCGGTGGCGAAGCAACTCGCCTTGCGCCCGCCATGGCGGCAGGCGTTTCTCGCCAGCCTGGGCGGCGACGGGCGGGTGCGGGGAGAGGAGATCGCCGCGCTGTACCGTCAACTCGCGGCCGCCGGCGCGCCGGCAGATACCGCCGAGTCCGCGGCGCTGCTGGACGGCCTTTGGCGGGCTGGCCGCTACCCGGAGGTGGAGGCGGTCTGGCGGGCAGCCGGGGGTGAAAAGCTGGTGGGCGATGGTGCCTTCGAGCGATCTGGCAGCGCGCCTCGCGGGATTGGTCCCTTCACCTGGCAGGCGCCCGGCCTGCTCGGCGCCAGCGTCGGTATCGAAACGCCGGATCATGCCTGGCAGGGCAAGGCGCTCCTCGTTGCAACCAAGAGCATCGCCGCAGGCCCCGCCGTACGGCAGCGGCTGGTGCTTGCGCCAGGGCGCTATGCGCTGCGCTTCATGCTGCGCGACGGCGGGAAGGCAGCGACGCGCCCGTCATGGGCGATGGCGTGCGCGCCTGCCTTTTCGAGAGGTTCGCCTTCGCTGTCGACGACATGGTCGGCCGCACAGCGCGGCTGGGTGCTGGGGGAGGCTCGCTTTGAAGTCGAGCCGGCGTGTCCCGCCCAGGAGATCCGCCTGATCGTCACGCCCATGCAAGGTGTAGGGTCGCTGTGGATAGATAGCGTTTCGATCGAGCGCATGCCTGCGAAGTAAAATGTGTGCGTTGTAGAGGGAATATATTGGAGCGTGTGGTGTAATGTTGCGAGGGAGTGGGGCGGTGAATCGTTTTAGGTCGCACGCGAGTCGGGCGGTAGCAGTGTTGGCATTCGGCCTGTCCGCGGCTGGCTGTGCGGGTCCCAACGTGGTGGGATCGGTGCCGCGCGGGCAGGCCGCCTACGCCACAATGCAACCTGCGCCCGGCGAGGTGGCCAAGGACTATGTGATCGGTCCGCTGGACACGCTGGATGTCGGCGTGTTCCAGGAACCCGACCTTTCGATGAAGGGGGTCCCGGTGGATGTCTCGGGGAATATTTCCATGCCGTTGATCCGTACGGTGCAGGCAGCAGGTCTGACGACCGAGCAGCTCGCCCAGGAACTCCAGACGCGCTTGTTGAAATATTATGTCCGCCCCCAGGTCACGGTCGTCGTCGCCACCTCGGTGTCGCAGCGCGTGACGGTGCAGGGGCAAGTCGAGGAGCCGGGCGTCTACGACATCAAAGGTCCCACGACCCTGCTCAACGTGATTGCCCTCGCCAAAGGCGAAAACAGAACTGCGGCAATGAAGGACGTCGTTGTCTTCCGCGAGGTGGATTCCAGGAAAATGGCCGCGGTGTTTGATCTGGGAAGGATCCGGCGCGGCGAGGATCCGGATCCCCGCATATTGGGGAATGACATCGTCGTCGTGGGATATTCGAACGTGAAGGGCCTGTGGCGCGACGTTCTTCAGGCGGCGCCACTGCTCAACGCGTTCCGCTTCTATGGGCGCTGACATCCCTTCCTTCCCGTAACGACCGCTTCGGCACGGCGCGGCGGCGAACGAACCAGCCGCGCCCTGTGGCATCCTTAGAGATTGGACGAGTTTATGAGCACGGAGCATCGCACACAGGGGCGCGCGATCGCGTCTTTGGCCGGTGGAAGCTTCGCCGAGCAGCTGGACGAGCGCGCCTTTTTCGACGCGAATGACCAGCGCGACGGCGGCATGGATTTTCGAGCGTTCGGCAGCGCGATTTATCGCAGTCGCTGGTATGTTCTGGCGATCCTCGGCCTGAGCCTCATCGCCGGCGTGGCGATCATCATGATCACGCCACCGCTGTTTCGCGCGCGCGCCAGCGTGGAGGTGAGCCAGCAATCGACCAAGGTATTGGGGACCGAGGAGACCGAGCCGGTTTTGGGCGGCGCCGAATTCGATCGCTTCCTCCAGACCCAGGTCAATCTGCTGGAAAGCCGGGCGCTGGCGGCGCGGGTGGCGACAAGCCTGCGCCTGGCCGCCGATGACCGGTTCGTGGTCGCGATGGGGGATAAGTTCGCGGAAGGCGCCACCGCCGAGCGGCGGCAGCGGATGGTTACCGATCTGCTGCAGAAGAACCTGCGCATCAGCCTGATGCCCAACTCGCGCATCGTCGAGATCATCTTCACCAGCCGCGATCCGGCCACCGCGATGCGCATCGCGAACAGCTATTCCGACAATTACATCCAGAACAATATCGAACGGAAGTTCTCGACCACCACCTATTCGCGCGAGTTCCTCAGCACCCAGCTTGCGCAGGCCAAGCAACGCCTCGAGGGATCAGAGCGGGAACTGATCGACTATTCCCGCGCGGCGAAGCTGATCGACGCAAGCGGTGGCGCCGATGCGCAGCGGGACCAGGAGGCAGGGCCACGATCGCTGACCACCGCCAATCTGGTGAATCTCAACGAAGCCTATATCGCGGCGGAAGCGCGGCGCATTCAGGCGGAGGAGCGGTGGCGGCAGGCGAATGGGGCGCCGCTGCTCGCGCTGCCCGAAGTGCTGGCAAATCCGGCGGTGCAGGCATTGGAGGAGCGGCGGGCCGAACTGCAGGCCAATCTGGGCCAGCTCCGTCAGCGCCTGCAGCCGGATCATCCGACAGTGGCCCAGGCCGTGGCGCAGCTGGGTTCGATCGACCGGCAGATCAATGCCATGGCCGCCAACGTCAAGCAGTCGTTGCTCGAGCAGCAGCGCACCGCGACGCGCCAGTCGCAGGCGCTTGCCCAGCAGGTGGCGGCGCTGAAGGAAAGCACCCTTTCCGAGCAGGACCGCAGCGTTCGCTACAATATCCTCAAGCGAGAGGTGGATACGAGCCGCCAGCTCTACGACGGGCTGTTGCAGCGATATAAGGAGGTGAGCGCCGAAGCCGGGGCGGCCGCGAACAACGTCATTGCGGTGGATACGGCGGAAATCCCGAAGGACCCGGTGTCTCCCCGCGTCGGCGTCATCCTCGTGCTGGGGCTGATCGGCGGGCTGGCGATTTCGGCCCTGTTCGTCTTCGCCCGCGAGCAACTCGATGACTCGATCCGCGATCCGCAGGATCTCGAGGCCAAGCTCCATCTTCCCCTGATGGGGGTGGTGCCAAAGGCGCAGGACGCACTGCTCGATGTCCGCAATACGAGCCTGCGCTCCGCCATCACCGAGGCCTATCAGTCGGTCCGCACCGCGATCGAACTGTCGTCGCCGAATGGCGTCCCCCGCTCGCTGCTGCTGACGAGCAGCCGGAAGGGCGAGGGCAAGACGACGAGCGCCCTGTTCATCGCCAAGGCGTTTGCGGATGTCGGCCGCAAGACGCTGCTCATCGACGGCGACCTGCGCAAGCCGTCGTTGCATAGCCTGCTCGGCGTGCAGAAGGATATGGGTGGAGGTCTTTCCAGCCTGCTCGCGCGGCGCAGTGCGCCCGAGAGCGCGATCCTTCCGACGGGCTTCGAAAACCTGTCGTTCATCCCCAGCGGCCCACCGCCGCCCAACGCGGCGCAGTTGCTCGGCGGTGCGCCGGTCGCGGATCTGCTGCGTGGCCTTCAGGATGCATTCGACGTGATCATCGTCGATGGGCCGCCGGTACTCGCACTGGCGGATGCCGTCGAACTCGCCAGCCAGGTGGAGGCGACCCTCTTCGTCGTCGCGGCCGGCGGGGCGCATTACGGCCAGGCCAAGCAGGCGGCGCGACGCGTGCGGGGAGCCGCGTTGCATCTGCTCGGCGGCGTCGTGACCAAGCACGATCCCGGGCTGTGGAAGGGCGAGGGCGATTACTACATGTACGATTATGGTTGAGCGCTGACGACGCCGGGATCGGCGGCGCGATCCGTACCCAACGTAAAATGGCGCACGCGACCTTCATCGCGTGCGCCATTTTTGCTTAGGGATCGGGGCGGGCGGTGCAGAGGCCGTCGATCGACGCGCGACAGGCGGTAGCTCCGGCCCTTCCGCCCGCGATCAGGGCTGAAAGAGCGTCTGCAGATGGGCTTCGTAGCTGTCGACCACTCGGTCCGGCGTGAACATTGCGCCCATCGCCAGCGCGCCCGAACTGTAGCGCGCATAGTCTTCGGAAGCGATCTGGCGGAACAGGCCGAGCTTCTCGGCGAGCGCGGCGGCGCTGTCGCCATCATATAGTTCGCCGCAAACGCCGGGGGTGACGACTTCCGGGTTTCCGCCCACCTTCGACGCCACGACGGGCACGGCGAGGCCATAAGCCTCGTAGATCACGCGTGGCAGCGGCTCGTTGTACACGGACGGGCAGATCAACAGATCGACCATGTCGTAGAATTGCGTCGCCGGCTGCCAGCCGATGAAGTGGATGCACGGATGGTCCTTCGCGAGCGCCCGCAACTGCGCGACATAGTCGGGCGCGCCATCGCCGGCGATGACCAGCGACCAGTCTCTGCCTTCCTGCGGCAGCTTGCCCGCCGCTTCGATCAGCGTCTCGACACCCTTGGTCGGGGCGAGCCGGCCGATATAGCCGAAGCGGATCGGTGCGGTGTCGTCCAGCTTGCGATGCGCCGATGCGAGCGGCTGGTCGTTGACGTTCCATTGCACCGCGCACGGCTTTTCCCGGCCGAACGCGCCGTGGCGGCGGTGCGTCTCGGCGACGAACTCGCTGTTGGAGAGGAACAGGTCCACATGCTGCACCTGGTGCCGGTTGATGGTCCGGACGACCTGGCAGCTCGCGCACAGCGTTTCGCAGTTCTTGCCCGCCCGGTACATGCCGGATCGGCTGCAGATCAGGTAATAGTCGCGCATCGTGTGGATGAGGCGGGCGCCGCTGCGCTTCGCCGTCCGCAGGATGGCGGTGGAGAAGCCGTCGATGATGCTGGTGTTGATCACCTCGGGGCGCAGATCCTTGAGCAGGCGGCGAAGATCCCGAACGGCCCAGGGGTTGTACAGGTCGAGGAGATGCCACAGCGCCTTGGCGGCGCCAGAATGCGGCTTCTTGTCGTGCGGCCAGTAGATGTTGCGGATCGGCAGGACGTGCAGGGTCGGCTTGCCCGGGCCGGTGATGCCGGCATCACCGGCGGCGCGCAGCGTTGCCGCCTCTTCGCCGGTCGGGCAGAGGCGCAGGACATGGACGTCGTGGCCGCGATTGGCGAGGCCCTCGGCGAGGGTCTGGACGGATTTCGCGCCGCCACCCACCTGGTCGGGGCGGTACGAGCGGATGATGAAGAGGATGCGCCTGGAAGCCATCGGCCTGTGCCCTTGTTGAAACATGTTGCGTGTCTGCCCGGGTGCTTCCCGCATCAGCGGTCGAGGGCAGACCTGTAGATGGCGGTGATCTCGCGATGCAGGCGCGGCATGCTGAAGCGTTCGGCGACGGTTGCCGCCATGCGGTCGCGGAATGCGGGCAGCTGGGGACCCAGCGCTGTGATGTCGCGCACCGCCGCGCAAAAATCCTCGGCATCGGCGGCGAGCCAGCCGGTGCGGCCCGGATCGATCATCTCGACGATGCCCCCGGCCGGAAAGCCGATGACCGGTAGGCCCAGGGCCATCGCCTCCATCACCGAGCGCGGCAACGGATCGGGCGTCTCGGAAGGCACCAGCACGACGTCGAGTCCGCCATAGATTGCCGCCAACCCCTCGAAGCTGCCGTCGAAGCGCACCGCATCTTCCAGCCCGAGCGCCGCAACCGTCTGGTGCAGCGTTTCCAGATATCCCCGATCCTCCGCCGTCGCCTCGCCCCGAATGCGCAGCGTGACGTCGAGCCCCTGCGACCGTGCGGCGTGGAGCCACTGCAAGGCGAGGTGATGGCCCTTGAACGGATGGATGCGGCCGCAAATCCCCAGGACCGTGCCGGGGTGCGGCGCCGGGGACGGAAGCGTGGCGATCGCGGGCGCGATGGCATTGAACACGACCGACACGTTGCCGGGCAGATCGGGGGCGGGCCAGCAGGCGCGGCTCACCAGCACGACCTGGTCGGCGGCGCGGGGGAGCGCGCGCCATATCAGCCGCTCCGTCGGCCGGACGGCGATGTCGCGCACGTGGAAGAGGGCAGGTGCGCCCCCGATCCGGCGCGACAGCGCGGCGATGCAATGCGCCTTCATGCCGTTGCTGTGGACAAGATTGATCCCGTGGCGGCGGACGATCGCCTTGAGCCCCTGCGCGGCGCGGCGCCAGTCGCCCGCCGCTGCCCACACGCTGGCCGGGCTGATCGGCCGCCGGATTGCGGCCACCTGACCGAAATCGAGAACCTCGAACGGAATGCCCTCAGCGGCGGCACGCGCAGACACCGGCCCTTCCGCCGGTACGATGAGCAGGGGGCGCACGTGCGGATTGCGCATGATGTCGAACAGCGACCGCTCCGCGCCCCCCTTGAAATTCGAGACGGGTGAAAGGAACGCAACATTATATGGCATGTGCCTAGACCTTGTAGTGCGCCCGATACCATTCCACGAACTTCGCAACCCCTTCGCGAACCCCGGTCCGGGGCCGGTAGCCCGTCAGGGTCTGCAGCAGCTGCGCGTCGGCCCAGGTGGCGGGAACGTCGCCGGCCTGCATCGGCAGCAGGTTGCGCTTCGCCTGCCTGCCCGTGGCGGCCTCGATCGCTTCGATGAAGTCGGTCAGCTGGACGGGTTCGGAATTGCCGATGTTCACGATCCGCCAGGGCGCTACCGGCGAAAGGCTGTCGCCTGCGGGAACGGCATCCCCCTCGGCCGGGCGCACCGGCGGCGTGCCGATGAGCAGGTAAATGGCTTCGACGAGATCTTCGACATAGGTGAAGTCGCGCTTCATGTCGCCATGGTTGTAGACGTCGATCGGACGGTCTTCGAGAATCGCCTTGGTGAACTTGAACAACGCCATGTCCGGGCGCCCCCACGGTCCATAGACCGTGAAGAAGCGGAACATGGTGACCGGCAGTCCGAACAGATGCGCATAGCTGTGCGCCATGTTCTCGGTCGCCTTCTTCGTCGCCGCATAGAACGACATCTGGTGATCGGCCTTGTCGGTTTCGCGATACGGCATCTCGGTATTGGCGCCGAAGGCCGAGGAGGTCGAGGCGAGCAGCAGGTGCTGCGGCGGACGCGCGCGCGCGGCTTCCAGCAACTCGAACGTGCCGACGATATTGCTTTCCAGATAGGAACGGGGGTTTTCGATCGAGTAGCGAACCCCCGCCTGGGCCGCGAGATGGATCACGACCTCCGGCGCTTCTTCCGCGAACAGCTCGGCAAGCAGGCCCGGCGTTTCGACATAGCCCTTGATCGAGCGGAAGTGGTTGGATCGGGTGAGAGTCTCCAGCCTGCTCTCCTTGAGGGCGACGTCGTAATAGTCCGTCATCGCGTCAAGGCCGATGACGCGAAACCCCTCGGCCAGCAGGCGAGCGCACAGGAAGGAGCCGATGAAGCCCGCAGATCCGGTTACCAACGCGGTACGCATGATATCTCCTTACTTGGTTAGGCGGTGACGCTTCGGCGCTTCCTCAGCGGTCGCTTCAGCAATGCGGTTGTGGGTCGCGGCAGGACGTGCGCGAAATCTTCATCCATCTGGACAGGCGAATGAGTCCCAAGGCATGTCTTGCCGCGCAGGGTTCAGTCCCGCCCAATGCCATTTGCTTGGGGCGTCAGCGTTGCGGCGGTCTCATCAAGGCTGTGCAACGCGATCGTCCTGGGCTTCGTGCGTCGGAATCTCGCCCCAATTTGTAGATGAAGCAAATAATGGCCATGTTTGCTATATCCGGAAATTGGTGATCGGACGATCTGGGGCTGGCGGGGCGTTGCTCGGTGGAACTACGCCCGACTGCACATATTTGGCTTTTATGGCAAGTAGGTTTGAGGTTAGTGAAGTATAAACCTGTGAAGCGGGAGGTTTCACTTTGATGGAGCCGTGCGGTTAAAGTGAATTTAACGCGAAACCTGATGAAAAATCTTTGGGCGTGGGGCTGCGGCGTGCTTTTCCGACGATCTGCCGACAGTCCCGATCGTGGGCCTCTGCCGACAGCTTCCAAGGCGCACCCTGGCGGACTTTAGCGAGCGAGAGGGTCCGTCCGCAGGCCTGCTAATGCGAGGCTGTTGCAAATCAGGTGCGAGTTTTCTATCGCCCCCCCGCAGAGGGGAAGACAATGAAGTTCGCACTCGGCATGATCGCCGCAGCCACCATCTGGACAGGGAGCGCCGAGGCGCAGGAAAACCAGTCCGATAGCGATGCAGCCACCACCGCGCGGGAATACATCGTCGTGACTGCCGCGCGGACCAGATTGCCGGCCAGCGCACTGCCGCTGACGGTGGACGTGATCGATCGCGAGACGCTGTCGCGCCAGGTCGCGGTCTCCGGCTCCACCGTGGACGCGGTTTCGGCACTGCTGCCCTCCTTCTCGCCGACGCGCGAGAAGATCACCGGTTTCGGCGAGACGCTGCGCGGCCGGTCGCCGCTCTATGCGATCAACGGCATCCCGCAGACGACGCCGATCCGCGACGGCGCGCGCGATGGCTACACCATCGATCCCTTCTTCATCGACCGGGTGGAGGTCATCTACGGCTCCAATGCCCTGCAGGGCATCGGCGCGACCGGCGGCGTGGTCAATCAGGTGACTGTGGCGGCGCCCAAGGCGAATGGCTGGAGCGGGCGGACCCTGCTCCAGGGCAATAGCGGTGACGATTTCTCCGGCGCCTCGCTCGGCGGCAAGGTCGCCGGTCTGGTCAATGTCCGCAGCGGTTCGTTTGACGCGACCGGCGGTGTCGCCTTCGAGCGGCGCGGCGTCTTCCTCGACGGGCGCGGGCGCCGCATCGGGCTCGACGGCAACCAGAGCGAGATCCAGGATAGCGACAGCCTGTCCTTCTTCGGGCGGGTCGGGGTCGACCTCTCGCCCAGCGCGCGGCTGGAGGTGATCGCCAACCGCTTCCGGCTGGAGGGCAACAATCATTATGTCCCGGTCGACGGCAATCGGGCGCTGGGCATTCCCGCCACCAGCCGGCGCGGCCAGACGCCGGGGCAGCCCTCCACGGGCGTGGCCGAAATGCTGTCCGCCTCACTCACCGATGGCGATCTGGCCGGTGGGGCGTTCACGCTGCAGGGCTTCTACAACCGCACCAGCGACACCTTCGCGGGGGGCGTCCTGGCGACGTTCCAGGACGCGCGGATCGCGCCGGTCGGCACGCTGTTCGACCAGTCGCGCAACGTGTCGCGCAAGATCGGCGGCAAGATCAGCTATGAGCGCGCGGTGCCCGGCTTCGAGGCGCTGACGCTGACCGCCGGGTTCGACGCGCTGGTCGATCGCACCAAGCAGGATCTCGTCCAGACCGGCCGGGCCTGGGTGCCGCAGACCGATTTCCGCAGCCTGGCGCCGTTCGGGCAGGCAAATCTCAAGCTGTTCGACGGCGTGGTGCGGCTGGCCGGCGGCGTGCGCTACGAGAATGTCCAGCTCGACATCCCCGATTACACGACGCTCGCCAGCGCGAATGCGCGAGCGGTCATCGGCGGCAAGCCTTCGTTCGAGCGTGCCCTGTGGAACGGCGGCGTGGTGGTGGAGCCGATCAAGGGCATCCGCGCCTATGGCAGCTATGCCGAAGGCTATACGATCGCCGATATCGGGCGCGTCCTGCGCGGCATCACCCAGCCCAACATCCGCATCGCCGACTTCCTCGACCTGACGCCGGTGGTGTCGAACAATCGCGAGATCGGGGTGGAGGTGAACCAGGGGCCGCTGGAGGCCAGCGCCACCTATTACTGGTCGTCGAGCGATCTGGGCCAGGTGCTGGTGCGCGGCAGCGACGGCATCTTCAACGTGTCCCGCCAGCCCATCGACATTCAGGGGCTGGAGGTGAACCTGGGCGTCCGCACTCCGTTGCCGGGGCTCAAGCTCGGCACCGGCTTCGCCCATGTCAGCGGGCGCACGGATACCAATGGCGACGGCCGGATGGATGCGGATCTCGACGGCGCCAACATCTCGCCGGATCGGCTCAACCTCAACATCGACTATAACCGCGGCCGGTTCAGCGCGCGCCTGCAGGGCCGCTATTATCTGTCGCGCCGGTTCGAGGGGCAGCCGATCGCCAATGACTTCGTCGGCTACCGGCTGTTCGATGCATATGTCGCCTATGAGTTGCCGATCGGCCGCATGATGCTGAGCGTCCAGAATCTCGGCAACACAGATTATGTCACCTATTACAGCGACGCCCAGGGGCCGACCGACAATGCCCGCTTCTACACGGGCCGCGGTCGCAACTTCACGCTGAGCTGGCAGGCCGGGTTCTGATGCATCTTCTGGCCCTGCTGCACCGCTGGATCGGCGCGATCGGCGGCCTGTTGCTGGCGGTGCTGGGCCTGACGGGCACGCTGCTGGTGTGGCGGGCCGAATTGACCTTCGTGGCGCATGCGGGCGATCCCGTCCGCGCCGATCCGGCGTCGCTGGCCAGGGCCGTCGCCGGCACATCGAGCGGGTCGCCGCCGATCGACCGCATCACTTTCGCGGGCGACGGTCTGGGCGTCCACCAGGTCGTGTTCAGGGACGGGAGCGGCGCGTATCTGAGCCAGGCGGGGGAGACCGTCGCCCGCTGGTCCGCATCGTGGCAGCGGCCCGAGCTATGGCTGTTCGATCTCCACCATCGCCTGCTGATCGGCGATGCGGGAGAGGCGATCACCGGCGTCGCCGGGCTGGTCGGGCTGTTCTTCGTCATCACGGGCGCCCTGCTATGGTGGCGGACGCGCCGCCGCTTTCGCTTGCGGCCCTGGCCTGCGACGATGAAGCCCGGCGCGATCGTCCACCATCACCGCGACCTCGGCGTGGTAGCCGCGCCCTTGCTGCTCGTCTCGCTGGTGACGGGCGTGCTGATGGTCTTCCCCGCCTTGGGCGGCGGACTGCTTGCCGAAGCGCGTTCGCGGCCGCCGCGGGTGGAAGTCCGGGCGGCGCAGGGAAGCCGTGATCTGCGACCGCTTTTCGAGGCTGCCGCTGCGGCCTTCCCGGGCGCCGAGTTCCGTCGCCTGCAATGGCCGCGCAAAGCCGGTGCGCCTATCGCCCTGCGGCTTCGCCAGCCCTTCGAATGGACGCCGAACGGCCGTACCTTCGTCTATGCCGACCCGGTTACGCTGGCGATCGTCGGCCGCGCCGATCCGGCGACGGGTGGCGCTGCGGCATCGCTGCGCGAGAAGCTCTACCCGATTCATGCTGCCAAGACCGGCGGCCTCGCGTGGAAACTTGCCATGAGCCTGTCCGGGGTGGCGCTGACCCTGCTGGGGAGCCTGGCCGTCTATGCGTTCTGGCAAACGCAGTGGCAGATCCGCAGCGCCAAGCGCAGGAAGCGAAAGGCCAACGTCCCAAAGTGGGAAGCGACCACTCCGACTAATCTGCGATAACATGGATCAACTTGGCGCATAGCGGGTTGAGCTAGGAATGACCGCCAATCCGACCTGCGCCGATCTTTGTTACGAGGCGATGTTCGCTGCTGCGCCTAGGCCGATGCTGGTTCTCGCGCCGGATGCGCCGCATTTCACGATCCTCGCGGCCAATGACGCCTATCTCTCCGCCACGATGCGGATCCGTGACGATCTGGTCGGGCGCGGTGTGTTCGAAGCCATGCCCGACAATCCCGACGATCCTGGCGCAGACGGGACAACCAAGCTGCGGGCGTCGATCGAGCGCGTGATCGCAACGAAGCAGTCCGACTCGATGCCGCTGCAGAAGTATGACGTGGCGGACCGCACGGGCCGGTTCGAGGCGCGCTGGTGGAATCCCATCAACAGCCCGATACTCGATGAATCCGGCACGGTCAGCGCCATCATTCACCGGGTGGAGGATGTAACCGCCAGCGTCCGCGCGGAACGGGCGCTGCGGGAGAGCGAGGCGCGGCTGGGCCTGGAGCGCAACACGCTTGCGACCCTGGTCGAGCATCTTCCGGTAGGCGTCATCGTTGTGGATCGCGGCGGCACGCCGCTGCTCTGTAATCCCGCCTATGCGCGCATCGTTCCCGAATGTGCGATTCCGTCCCGTCTCCCGGATGCCCGCGCGCGATGGTTCGGGGTAGACGAGACCGGGCGCGCCATAGAGCCCGACAGGTACGCTGGCGCCCGGGCGCTCCGCGGCGAGTTCGTGCCGGGAACCGAGTTCCGCCATCGCGCGCCTGACGGAGGCGAGACCTGGGTGCGGGTGAGCGGCGTCCCGCTCCTTGATGCGGAAGGGCAGATTGCCGGTGCGCTCTGCGTCATCGTCGATATCGACCGCCAGAAGCAGACCGAATCGCGTCTGCGCGAGCTGAACGAAACCCTGGAAGCGCGCGTGGCGGCGCGCACCGCCGAGTTGGAACAGGCCCATGAGCAGCTGCGCCACAGCCAGAAGCTGGAGGCGATGGGCCAGCTTACCGGCGGCGTGAGCCATGACTTCAACAATCTGCTGACACCGATCATCGGGTCGCTCGACCTGCTCCAGCGGCACGGGCTCGGCGGCGAACGCGAGCGCCGGCTGATCGACCGGGCCCTCCAGGCGGCAGACCGCGCCCAGGTGTTGGTCCAGCGACTGCTGGCTTTTGCGCGGCGCCAACCGCTCCAGCCGGTGCCGGTCGATTTGGGGGCACTGGTCACCAACATGGCGGAGCTCGTCGCCAGCACGACCGGGCCGCAGATCGACGTGGTGGTGGATGTTGGGGAGGGGCTTTCCCCGGCTACCGCCGATCCGAACCAGATCGAGATGGCGCTGCTCAACCTCTGCGTGAATGCCCGCGATGCCATGCCGAACGGCGGCACGATCCGAATTTCGGTTTCGACCGAAGCAGTGGCGCACGGCCATCGCTCCGGCCTCGAGTCCGGTCGTTATGTGCGGCTGTCGGTGGCCGATACCGGCATCGGCATGGATCGCGCGACGGTGGCCAAGGCCGTGGAACCGTTTTTCTCCACGAAAGGCGTGGGTCGCGGCACCGGCCTCGGGCTGTCGATGGTGCATGGACTCGCTGCGCAGCTCGACGGCGCACTGACGATCCAGAGCCAACCCGGTCTGGGCACCAATGTCGAGATCTGGCTGCCGACGAGCGAAGAATCCGCGGAACCATCCGGCGCGAAGGCGGGGGATATGGCCCGCCGCGCGGCGGGCATCGTGCTTCTGGTCGACGACGAAGACCTGGTCCGCGCCAGCACCGCCGACATGCTGAGCGACTTGGGCTACACGGTGCTCGAGGCGAACTCCGCCAGGGACGCGCTCAAGCTTCTCGACGATGGGCTGAAGCCGGACGTGCTGGTAACTGATCACCTG
>JAPJRE010000511.1 GCA_030824725.1 Sphingomonas sp. | reverse complement strand
GCGCGATCGAGGCGGCGCCGATCGGTTTTTCCTCCACTTCCGCGAACATCGCGGAGAGCGGGCGGCCATAGCTGGTCTCGATCCGCTCGCGGATGATGTCGAAGGAGACGGGCGGCAGCGCGTCCTGCAGGCGCAGCAGGTCGTGCGCGGCTTCCTCGCCGACGAGATCGGGGCGCGTCGCGAGCGTCTGGCCGAGCTTGATCGCGGCGGGGCCGATCGCCTGGAAGGCATCGGCATAGGCCGGGACGGCAGGCACGCGCGCGCCGAGCCGGGCGAGACGCGCGAGGCGGCGCACCGGACGGGGCGTGTTGGCGTCGCGCTCGATGCCGCGCAGCGCGCCGTGACGCGCGAGGATGCGGCCCCATTTGAGCAGGCGCCAGAGGTGGACGGCGGGGGCGGTCATGCCCAGATCCTCCCGAAGGAGGATCGAACAGGGGCTTGCATCAAATCTTCCAGCCGCTGTGGATCGCGACGAGACCGCCGAGCAGCGGCTCGACCTTGGTCTGCTGGAAGCCGGCCTCGGCGATCATCCGCTCGAAGCTCGGCATGTCGGGGAAGCGGCGGATCGACTCGATCAAATAGCGATAGCTGTCCTCGTCCTGCGCCAGCAGCTTGCCGAGCTTGGGGACCAGCTTGTGCGAATAGGCGTCGTAGATCTCGGCGAAGCCCGGCCACTGGGTGGTCGAGAATTCCAGCACGAAAAAGCGGCCGCCGCGCTTCAGCACGCGGTGCGCCTCGCGGAGCGCCTTGGGGATGTCGGTCACGTTCCGGATGCCGAACGCGATCGTATAGGCATCGAAGAAGCGATCGGGGAATTGCAGCGTCTCGGCATTGGCCTCGGTCCATACCAGCCCGTCGATCCCCCGCTGGGCGGCGCGCTCGACGCCGACGGCGAGCATTTCCGGGTTGATGTCGGCCACGGTGATCGCGGCCCCCGTCTCTGCCATGCGGAAGGCGATGTCGCCGGTGCCGCCGGCCATGTCGAGGATGTGCTCGCCCGCGCGCGGCTTGACCCGGCGAACGAAGCGGTCCTTCCACAGCCGGTGCATGCCGCCCGACATGGCGTCGTTCATCAGGTCGTATTTGCTGGCGACATTCGAGAACACCTCGCCGACGCGGCGGGTCTTGTCCTCAGGGGCGACGTCTTCGTAACCGAAGGAGACGGTATCGGGCATGGGGGTGCCTTAGCCGCAGGTGACGGCCAAACCAAGAGGGCTGAGGGGCAGGTGACATTCGGCCCCGCACTTCCTAGCTGTAGCCCCCGATGCCTGAGCTTCCCGAAGTAGAAACCACCGTTCGCGGCCTGGCCCCTGTGCTGGAGGGGCAGCGGATCGAACGCGTGGTGCTGAACCGCGCGGACCTGCGCCGGCCGTTCCCGGTCGATCTCGGCCAGCGGCTGACCGGGGCAACCGTCACCGGCCTGTCCCGCCGGGCGAAATACGGCCTTATATATACCGACCGCGAGGACACTTTGGTCTTCCACCTCGGCATGTCCGGGCGCTGGCGGATCGATCCTTCGGAACTCGGCAAGCACGACCATGTCGTGATCGAGGCCGCGCGGCACCGGCTGTCGCTCAACGACCCGCGGCGATTCGGCTCGATGGATCTGGTCCCAACTGCCGAACTGGCCGAGTGGCCGGCGTTCAAGACACTGGGCCCGGAGCCGCTTGGGCCGGACTTTAACGCCGCGCATCTGGTTGCGGCCTTCGAAGACCGAATCGCGCCGGTGAAGGCGCTGCTGCTCGACCAGCGAATCGTGGCCGGTCTGGGCAACATATACGTGTGCGAGGCGCTGTTCCTCGCCGGCATCGCGCCGACCAAGCCGGCGGGCTTGATCGGGCGGGCAAAGCTCGAGAAGCTGGTCGAGGCAGTGCGCGAGGTGCTGGAGGCTGCGATTCGCGCCGGCGGCTCCACCCTGCGCGATTATGCCCGGCCGGACGGCGAGCTCGGCTATTTCGCCAAGGAGTGGCGGGTCTATGGTAGGGAAGGGGAGCCGTGCAGCTGCGGGCGCCTAGTGCAGCGCCGCGTGGATTCGGGGCGCTCCACCTTCTATTGTGGCAAATGCCAGCGCTGAAAGGTTGACCCGAATCGCTGCAGCCGGTAAGGGGCCCGTCTTTCCGGCGTGGGCTCGCTTCCGCGCCTCACCCATTTCGAGCAGGAACAAGACCGAATGGCGAATACGCCGCAAGCGAAGAAGCGCATCCGTCGCAACGACCGCCGCGCCGAGATCAACGGTGCACGCGTCGGCCGCATCCGTACCTTCATCAAGAAGGTCGAAGCTGCGCTGACCGCCGGCGACAAGGCCGCTGCCACCGAAGCGCTCGCCGCTGCGCAGCCGGAAATCGCCCGTGGTGTCGCCAAGGGCGTGCTCCACAAGAATACCGCAGCGCGCAAGTTCTCGCGCCTGAACAAGCGTCTTCAAGCGCTCGCATAACCGTAACTATTCGGTAACTAAAAACCCTGCCGGACCTGTCCGGCGGGGTTATTCGAGTTTGCGCTGAAGAGAAATGGATAAATTTCAGTCACTTATACACATCTCCAATCCCACTATAAAGTAATCTACA